>JAILBD010000018.1 GCA_024681275.1 Erysipelotrichaceae bacterium | reverse complement strand
CATTGGCGTTAGCGAATTCTCTGACGATCGGATAGAAAGAGGCAGAGGAGGAACAGCCTGGAATATAGACATACAAGGCAAAGGTCTTCTTCTCCTCCTCAAGTTTCAGCAGTTCTTCATTGTCTTTGATCTGGATGATGCGTTCATCGAAAGAAGGCACATCACTGTTCTGATCCGCTTCACTTCCGCCCGGTTCATATCCTGCGACCGGCGTCAGCAGCGAATGATCGATGTCGTGGTATGGAACATCGGAAAAATCATGGTAAGTCTTCCCGTTCTCTTCATACGTGGTCCCGATCTTGTTTTTCCCTTCATAATACCAGTACCCACCGGTATTGTAGATCTTATCACCATCATAGCCCAAGCCTACAAGAAGCTGCTTCGTCATGCCGGCATAACCGCCCCCTCCGCAGATCAGGAAAATGTACCTGTCTTTCGGAAACAGCGTGCTGATGATGTGCCAGGATTCCTCATAGTTGGCGATGTATTCCCCGTCTTTCACAGTGAAGAGCGTCGGCCCCTTATAGGATTCGCCCACCGCTTCCGGAAGACCTTCCACATTGCACAGATACGGATAAGGTATGACCTCGAATCCTTTGATGTAACCGGAAAGATAGGAATCGCCACCGATCGCCTCATAGTTGGCTTCATCTTTCAACATCCGCATGTCGTAATAGACGGCATCCTTCCTGCCCAGGTATTCATCTATCGTCTTTTCATTGATGTTCTTATCGATGCCGAGCTGCCCTCTCATCCCTTCTTCCGTTTCCGGCAAAGGCAAAGGCTTCTCCCTCTGGCAGGCAGACAGAGAAAGGATCAGGATAAAAACGCTCAATATCTTCAAAACTCTGTTCATACTAACATTCTAATCCTTTTTTAAAGAAAGAGGCATCTACTGCCTCTGTTTCATGAAAGCTTCGATCGCATCGACCGACTTGAGGATATGTGAAGAAAGGACCTC
Organism: Erysipelotrichaceae bacterium; assembly: GCA_024681275.1. Next base: position 3,961 of record JAILBD010000018.1, on the reverse strand, counting down.
ACATCCCTCTTCTTTGATCAGCAGATCATCCTCGATGCGGATACCGATCCCCTCATCCGCGATATAGAGGCCCGGTTCATTGGTGATGACATTCCCCGCCTTCAGCACCGCTCCCAGACCGCCATCGACATCATGGGTATCCAGACCCAGATGATGCGAGACGCTGTGGAAGTAGTACTCGCTCACATCTTCGTTCAGACCGTGCTTCGGAAGTTCTTCGCGGTAATAGTCGATGACCATCTGATTGAGTTCTCTCATCCTGATGCCGGCTTTCGCATGTTCTTCCACGATCTTCTGGGCATGCAGGACGATCTCGTAGATCTCCTTCTGCCTTTCGGAAAAGCCGCCGCTGACCGGGAAAGTGCGGGAGATGTCGGCGCAGTAGTAGGCATCTGTCGCTCCCAGATCGCAAAGGAAGAGCTCCCCTTCCTTCATCGCATTGTTGTTATCCATGTAGTGCAGGATCGTCGCTCTTTCACCTGAAGCAGCGATCGTCGGGAACGCATGGTCTCTGCACAGTGACTGAGAGAGGACGAAACTGAAGACGCCTTCCATCGTCATCTCATTGAGCCCCGGTCTGATCGTCTTCATCATCTGCCGGATGCCAAGATCGGTTGTATGAATGGCCTTGCGGATGTGTGCGATCTCCTCTTCATCCTTGACCAGCCGCATATCCGTCAGTACCGGATAGATGTCTCTGATCTGAACGTGCGGATAGCGCTCCGAGATCTTGCGGGCATAGTCGGTAGCCATGGAGATCTCCTGATCCATCGTATAGTGCCACAGATCGAAATAGAAAGCGAAATCCGCATCGCGTCTGGTTCTGTTCAGAAGGCTTGCCACCGTCTGATCAAGCTCCTCACGGTCTCTTACATCCGTGATCCCGCAGATCTTCGCTGCATCTTCCGCCAACATGCGTCCACCGACCCATCTGGCCAGCGTCTCGTCGTATGGCAGTATGAAGAGGATCTCTTTGACGATGCCATCCATCTTGTATATCAGCAGCGCCATATCCTCCTTATCCAGACCGCTCAGGTAATAGAAATTGCGATTCACGGAAAACGGATACGACTCGTCCTCCGAACGCATCACTGCCCTTCCGGAAAAAAGCAGCAGCGCTCCGTTTCCCTCCATGGAGTCCATGACTCTGTGTCTTCGCTCAGAATATCGATTCATCTTCATCTTCCTTTCTGTATGAAACTTTGACGATCTCGTCGTTTCTTACACATTCATCGACCATCGTCTGATAATCGAACAAGGTCTCAAAATAGAGACATTTATCTTCTTTCGGCTTGGTCACCGGATTCTTAGGATCGAATATCGTGCAGCAGTCCTCATACGGCAGGATGGAAGTCTCATAGGTATCGATCCTCTTGGCGATATCGATGATCTCGAGCTTATCCATCATGCATAAAGGCCTCAGGATCAGCGTATCAGCGACCTTGCCGATGACCGTGATCGATTCCGGAGTCTGGGAAGCGACCTGACCGATCGATTCGCCATTGGTGATGACCTTGATCTTCCTCTGTTTGCAGATCTGGTCGGCGATGCGATACATCATCCGGCGCATGATCGTGATGCAGTAAGGCTCATCCACATGTTTGTAGATGGCGAGCTGCAGATCGGTAAAAGGAATGATGTGGACATTGATCTCTTCCTGACAGACCGAGAGCTTTTCAGCGAGCGTCAGGACCTTGTCCAAAGCCTGCTTGGAAGTGTATGGCTGGGAAGCAAAGTGGATGCATTCGATCCTTAAGCCTCTCTTCATGGTCATATAGGCTGCGACCGGTGAATCGATGCCACCAGACATCATGACCATGGCCATGCCGTTGATGCCCGTCGGATAACCACCACCGCCTCTGACCTTCTCATCCATGACATAGATGAAATCCTTGTCGACGGAAACATAGATCATCAGATCAGGCTCATGGACATCCACAAGCAGAGAAGTGTTATGCAGGATGTTCCCGGCAAGTGCCCTGTTGATCTCATCGGAACGCATCGGAAAAGACTTGTCATGACGCTTCGTCGCGATCTTGAACGTCTTAACATCTCTATTTTCAGCCAGCTTCAGCGTCACCTTCTTGACTTCTTCGATATCCTTCCCGACTCTGATGGCACCGGAAAAATAAGAATAGCCGAAGACATCCTTCAGCTCTTCTTTGATCACAGAATAATCCTCACCGTTCAGTTTGATGAAAAGACCGTCATGCAGCATATTGAAAGTCAGCTTCTCATGATCCTTCAGTCTCTTCTTGATATTCGAAGTCAGCTGCCTGGTGAATTCCTTTCGGTTCTTCCCCTTCGTCGACAATTCCCCATATCTCACGACGATATGGTCATACAGCATTTCAAGCATACTTATCCAATATCTCCTTCAGATTTTTCAAAAAGTAATCGATCTCCTCCATGGTGTTGCTGTGATCGAAAGAGATCCTGATCGCATGATCCTCATTGAAACCCATGGAATGAAGGGTCCTGTTCACCTCGTTCTTTCTGGAACCGCAGGTCGATTTCGAAGAGACCATGATCCCTCTTTCATTCAAAGCGTTCAGCAGGACCTCCGAAGGGATCGGCGTATCGATGTTGATCAGTGTCGGAAGGCCCTGATCATAATTGATCTTCACGATCTTCTTCAATCCCTCATCCAGCCGCTCATGCATAGCCATGAGCTGATCATGATACTTCTCTTTGTTTTCCAGCGCGATACGCAAAGTCCTGGCCAGAACGATATTGACCAGTGAATTGGAAGTCCCGCCTCTGAGCGAATACTCCTGCTGACCACCGGAGATGATCGGCATGAGATCCACGAACTGCTTCTTCATCAATGCGCCGGAGCCCTTCAATCCGTGGATCTTGTGGGCGGAGAAAGATGCCATATCGACATTGCTGAGATCGATATCCAGCTTGCCCAGAGACTGGGTGATATCGGTATGGAAATAGGTGCCGGGATGTTTCTTGACGATCGCGGCGATCTTTTCGACATCGTTGATCGCCCCGATCTCATTGTTCACATGCATGACTGACACCAGGAGGGTATCATTCCGAAGAGCGCTTTTAACAGCCTCAGGCGTGATCTGACCATTCTCATCCGGTTCCAGATAAGTCACCTCATAGCCAAAAGCATCTTCCAGCTGATGGAAGCTGTTGTAAGCCGAAGAGTGTTCATAGACCGATGTGATCAGGTGTTTTCTTTCCGGATGTTTCAGCGCGAGCCCTTTGATCGCCAGAGAGTTCGCCTCTGATGCTCCGGCCGTAAAGATCACTTCATCCTTTTTCACACCCAGCATCTTGCCGATCAGTGCTCTCGCCTTTTCCTGCATATCATAAATAGCGACGCCATCGTCGTATAAGGCATCGCTATTACAGTAATATTCATCGAGCAGTTTTTTGTAGGTATCCAGGACCTGGCCATCGACCCCGGTCGTGGAGACCGCATCAAGGTATACTTTCACTAAGCATTCTCCAGTATTTTTTCGTCTGCATTCTCCGGGAAGAGGGTCTCCATGCAGGAGATCGCCGTCTTCAGAGCCTTGGTATACTCGCCATTGAGATACTGGAACTCCGCTTTGGAAAGTTCCCTGTCTATCTCCGGATAAGTCGAACGATACTTGTTTCCGAACACGATCGCATTCTCGACCATGATACCCATGCCGACGACATTGTTGATATTGTTATAGAACTTGTAGATGAAGTCGATCGCCTCATCCAGCAAAAGATTGAGTTCCGTGATATTGATCGGGATCTGCGAGATGAGCTCCCTGATCCGGGCGATATAATCGCGGGACTTCTTCAGATCCTTCTTGTATGAATCATCGATGGCAGGCAGAGAATACTCGGCGAGCTTGGTCTCGACTTCCGAAACGACCAGCTGCAGCTTCGTGAGCTGGGTCTGTGCCCTGCTTTCACCATCCGTCGACTTGTCGATCGTCGATTTGTAGGAATACAGGATCTTGAGATC
>JAILBD010000012.1 GCA_024681275.1 Erysipelotrichaceae bacterium | reverse complement strand
ATGGCATCAACATCGAAAACATGGTCAACAAGGCCAGAGGGGAGATCGCCTATACGATGATCGATACGAATTCGGATGTGGATGAGAAAGCTTTGAACGAGGTCGAAAACATCATCCGGGTGCGGATCATCGGTGAATCGTGAAACAAACATCTCGAATGAGATGTTTTTCTTTGCATAAGTTGTGAATAAAAAGAGTCTCGGATGAGACTCTTGTGTTCCTGTTAATCGTTCAGATCAGAAGGAACGACGCCTTCTTTGATCTCTATGGTGTAGGTGATACCCAGTTCCTGTGCCCACTCGATGTACTGTTCGATCTGTTTGTCATCCAGCATGTCGGAGGAGATCAGCCCTTTCTGATCGATCATGTCGTTGACGAAGAGCTTTGTATAGAGAAAGGCACCCTGACCTGTCAGATACATCTCTCCGGTCATCTTTGCTTTGCGATAGGATTCGATGAGGCCCGGGGCATTCAGATGAAGCTCGACCATGACGTCTTTGCCGTCTTTTTTGCCGTATGCTTCGATGACGAAGGCTCCACCGTCGGAAATGATGCCTTCATCTATGATCGCTTTGATGTCATCGGGAGTTGATGGAGCATGAGGCACATGCTTCAGGACCAGTTCATGCGGCGAGATCTTCTGACCGTGGACCTCTTCCTCATCCCAGCTGAGAAGGCCGGAACGGTAGAGCGGTTCGGAAAACTCGATGCCGACACCGCCATATTTGAAATAGGCGTTTTTGCAGCCTTTGAAATACTTTTCCCGGTTGAAGGCGACATAGACGGGTTCATCGTGGGCATGTTCACACAGCATGACCGGTTTCATATCATACTCCGGCCATCTGCGCCAGATCTTGTGGCTGAACGGCTCGGTGCGGACGATCTTTCCGTCTTTCAAGGCATAGGCATCTTCCTGCATGTCGGCAAGGGCGACGTCGGTGCTCCACCAGAAGGGGAGGAAGTGTTTCGCTTCAACACCTTCATAGACCATCATGTTCAGAGTATCGCACGTATCGAGTTCGTTCACGCACTTTCTGGCCATGACACACATGACGCCCGGTGCAGAACCTGTACCGATGATCGCTGTCGTACCGTTCTTTCTGAAGACTTCACCGTAATTCTCATACATGTATCTGATACCGGCGATCCAACGGTCATACTTATCCACATCCATGCATTCCGGGATATCTTCGCATGCCGCAAGATCCTGATAGCAGCAGCCCAGTTCCATCGCCGCTTTTAAAACGTTGGCACCGTATTCCAGAGGCATGACATTGACCAGCAATTCACATCCCTGTGCCGCTTCTTTGATCTGCTGAAGATCCGATGCATCGACCATTCTGGGTGTCCCTTTTCTGATCATCTTGCAGACATCTTCCGCTTTTACCAGATCATAATCGCAACAGACGATCTCTTCGATGTTTGGTTCCTGATCGAGCTTTCTGCATATCGTGGAACCTTGTACTCCGCAGCCGCATACCATAACTTTTTTCATAGTTTCGTCCTTATCTTCCTGTCCTTATTGCTTTCTAATTCAATGGACCTTATTTATAATAGCAGAGTCTGTGGATTTTGAATCCTCATTTTTGTTTCAATTTGATACGATCAATGTTCCGGACTGTATCCTGATGCATTACTTCATGTCTCTCTTGGCTTATTGTTATTAAAGTAGTGCTTAAGTATTATTTGCAAAGCTTCTGTTTTCCTGTTACTATGAAAATGCAATAAGGAATGTGACTCCTCAAGAGGCATGACCAACGCAAGTTGATTTGTTATGCTCAAGGGGAGTTTTTTACACAATGAAAGCTGTAAGACGTATCAACAATAATGTGATCATTTGCTTGGATGACGAAAACAATGAAGTGATTGCCAGAGGAAAGGGCATCGGTTTTCATGAGCTTCCATATGAGATCGATTTGGGAAAGATTGAACGGACTTACTACAATATCGATCCTGCATACTATGAAATGATCAGGGACATTCCGGATGAGATCATCGATATTTCCACAAGGATCATCGATCAGGCAAGAGAGATGATGGGAAAACTGGATGATTCAAACATCATCTTCACTTTGGCTGATCATATCAACTTTTCGATCAGGAGATATAAAGAAAACATTCCGCTGAAGCTGCCGATCGTACACGATATTCAGTTTTTATTGAAAGATGAATACAGGATCGGGCAGTATGGACTGGAACTGATCAGGAAGGAACTTGGCGTCTATCTTCCGAAAGATGAGGCTGCATATATCGCTTTGCATATCCATGAAGTCGTTTCGAATGCTGCAAACAGTTCGATCAGTGAAGAAGAGATCATTGACGAAGTGACAAATATCATAGAAAAAAGGATGGAGATCCTGATCAATAAGGATGGTTTCAACTACTCACGTTTTGTTTCCCATATGTATTATCTGATCCGTAGAAAGAACGGCAGCATCAAAAACGGACTCGGGAATGCCGCGATTTATGAAAAGATGGTCGAAGAATATCCTGTGATTCATGAAGCGAGTGAAAACATTGCGGAGTATTTTGACAAAAGCCTGAATCAGAAGCTGAGCGAAGAAGAGAAGCTGTACCTGATGCTTCACATCAATCGGCTCTGTTCAAGGGAATAATGGTCATTACGATCGTTCAGATCGAATAATAGGAGGGGAAAAATGACAAAGAAGAATTTTGATGAGTTATCAGCAAAGATTCTGGAACAGGTAGGTGGTAAAGACAATGTATCACGCCTGTCTCACTGTGTAACACGTCTTCGTTTTACAGTCAAAGACAAGAGCAAGGTCAACGACGATGAACTGAAGAAACTGAACGGTATCGTCGGTTCACAATGGCTTGGCGAACAGTATCAGGTCATCATCGGCCAGGATGTAGATAACGTCTATGATGCTGTATGCAAGGCCGGTGGTTTCCAGAAGGAAGCAGCGATCGATGAGAACCTGGATCAGGATCTGACGAAGGGCTTCAGCCTGAAAACGCTGGGCAACAGGATCCTGGCGTATATGTCACCGACAATGACGGCTGTCATTCCGCTGATGATGGCTGCCTGCCTTACCAGGACGCTGGCAGCGATCTTAGGTCCAAGCATGCTGAACGTGATCTCCGCAGAAGGCGATCTCTATCATTTGTTAAACAACATCATGTACAACGCCTTCTTCTATTTCATTCCGCTGATGCTTGGCTATTCAGCTGCCAACACTCTGGGAATGAATCCGATGTATGGCTTATACATCGGCGGTATGATCATGGTTCCGGATTTCCTGAGTCTGGTCGGAACGAAAGAAACGTTCTCTGTCTTCGGTCTTCCTGCTCCGGTAGCAGACTATTCCGGTTCGTTCCTGCCGGTCGTACTTGGCGTATGGATCATGTCCTATGTCTACAAGTTCTTCAACAGGTATATTCCGAATAACCTGAAGACTGTCTTTGTGCCGTTCTGCACTGTTCTGGTCATGGCTCCAGTCATGTTCCTGGTATGTGCGCCGTTAGGTGCTTACCTTGGCACGCTGATCGGCAATATCTTCATTGCCTTCTCACAATCCAATGTAATCATTCGTATCATCGGTGCAGTACTTCTTGCGGTGCTGATGCCTTACATGATCCTGGGTGGCATGCATGGCCCACTGGTAGGTTTTGCGATCGGTACTTTCATGGCAAATGGTGTTGAAACATTCTCACTCCCGATCATGACAGCCTATAACTTTGCCGTGTTCGGCATCGCCTTAGGTGCCAGCCTGAAGCTGAAGAATCCTGACAGCAAGTCCGCTTCTTTCGGTTACTTCCTGACCGGCATTCTCGGCAGTGTAACCGAGCCATCCTTATACGGCGTCGTTATGAAATATAAAGGCTGCATGAAGGCACTGTTGTTTGCCTGCGTCGCTGTCGGTCTCTATGTCGGTATCCTGGTCCCGAAGTATCTCGCCTTATCCGGCGCTACGATATTCACGTTCTGGCTGCCTTGGGCAGGTGGCGGTACAGCCAACCTGGTCAGCGGTTCGATCCTGAACATTGGTGCTTTGGTCCTCGGTGCCCTGTTTGCTTATTTTGTTGATTACAACGAAGAGTAATATAATTTTATCAATAAGTGAAAGAACAGGCATGCAGTCTGTTCTTTCACGTTTTGAGGTGAACATGGCAATAGAATTAAAAAAACTCGATTTAGATGATCTTGCAGCAGATTCCAAAGCGTTTGCTAACGAAAATGATCATTTTGGCAAACTTGGTCTGGTCGATTTCTATGGTGTCCTGTATCCAGATGGCACAGACAAGAAACCGATCTGGTTTATTCGTCATGCCAATCCGGGAAAGACCCGTTTTGCCGGTGTCATGGAACCAAGTGACGATATTTTAGGTTTGCAGAAACCGTTGCATCTGGATGATCTTGCTTCTTCTGCGGCAGCATCGGCAACAGCTGTAGTCAAAGACGCCAAGTCTCAAGCCGCAGACGTAAAGGCTCAGGCCGCAGATGCCAAGGTTCATGCCGCAAGCGCCCAGGCCAAGGCTGTCGATGCTAAGGCCCATGACCGCGCATTCATTAAGCAGGAGCCGGACTCCATAGATTTCGGAGGCGGCACACCCAGCCTTCTGGAACCCATAAGGATCAGGGAAATCATAAAGGCCTGCGACGATACCTTTGGCAGAGAGGAAGACCGGGAAGTAACGCTTGAAGCAAATCCGGGAACTGTGGACAGAGACACTCTTAGGGGCTTCAGAGCCATGGGAGTGAACCGCCTGAGCCTGGGGGCGCAGAGCTTCGATGACAGCGTGCTCAGGAAGCTGGGCAGGACCCACAAAACAGAGGAAACGCTCCGGGCTTTTGAGGATGCCAGAGCGGCGGGCTTTAAGAATATAAGCATAGATTTGATCTTCGGTATCGAAGGACAGACCATGGAGACCTGGGAGGACAGTCTGAAGAAGGCTCTGGAACTTGAGCCTGAACATATAAGCCTTTACTCCCTGGAGTTCATGGAGGGTACGGTTTTCTCCAGGAGGCTGGCTGAGGGCCGCATGAAGGAGACCGATCCGGAGGAAGACAGGTGCATGTATGAAAAGGCTGCAGAATTACTTACGGCTGCAGGATATGTGCATTATGAGATCTCCAATTTTGCGAAGCCGGGATATGAATCGAGGCTCTAGCTCAAGTACTGGGATCTGGATGTTTATGCAGGCTTTGGACCGGGATCGCATTCATACATGACTGATGTGGACAGCGGATATGGCCAGAGGTTCTTCCATGCCGGAGATC
>JAILBD010000280.1 GCA_024681275.1 Erysipelotrichaceae bacterium | reverse complement strand
GGGACAAGCGATACGGCCTCGTATTCAACATCCTGGACCTGGCATACATGCTGCTGTCATGGGGACAGGGAGAACTGCTGACCAAAGGGTTCCGCGGCTTTCTTTCGCTATTCATATTCGTCTCTTCCTTCATCCTCCTGGCGATCGCCAAGATCAAGCTGACCGTTTCCTTTGGCAAAAACATCGCCTTCTGTTACGGCCTCATCTTCATGGAACCGGCCTTCTTCCTCATGCTGGGATACGACAGATCCGAATATCTGGGACCGACACGCAGAAGAGACGCGACGATACGCAGCGAACTGAAAAATCTGAAAAACAGCGAACCGTCAGCCAATAAGGGCAGACGCTATATGATCACCCTCTACCGCAGAAGGAGCCTCATCGCCCTGATCGCCGGTGTTTTGGTCTGCGTTTTGACCTTCGCCGCCATCTCCGGAGGCCTGATCGACACCTACCAGCACCAGCTGATAAGATCGGACTACACCCTCTTCCAGTTCTTCACAGTCAACTCCAACATCCTCTCCATGGTCGGTGCCGCCTTCATGATCCCATACGCAGTCGAAGGCATACGCAGAAAGAGGTTCGTCCTGCCCCGCTGGATCACCCTCTTCCAGTACAGCGCCGCCATCTGTACGACGATGACGATGATCTTCTCGGTCACCTTCATACTTGCCACACAGGGACCGGGCGTTGCCTTCGGAGGCATGAACTTCTGGCTGCACACCGTCTGTCCGGTCATGGCTCTGATCCTGCTCTTCACGGTCGAGACCGATTCCATCCTGACCCTGTTCGACTCGCTTCTGTGCCTGCTGCCATTCTTCGTCTATTCCCTGATCTACATCACCAACGTCGTCCTCGTCGGTCAGGAGAACGGCGGCTGGTATGACATCTACATGTTCAACACCTACCTGCCGGCGACGATCTCTGCCCCGCTGATGTACATGTTCAGTCTGGGGATCGCGACCATCATCCGGCTCCTCTACAACAAGCTGTCCCGCTTCCGCCAGAAAGACATGATGACCTACTGGTCTGACGATGCTTCACCTGTCGAGATCAACATCGAACTCTATGGTCTGGGACGCTATCAGGGACGCAACTGCGAGGAATCCTCGATCATGGTACCGGTCGACATCTTCGAACAGCTCGCAGCCAAATATGACATGGAGATATCGAAGATGTACGCCGTCTTCAACAAAGGCGTCACCGACGGCCTCAAGGAACAGAGGGACCTCGGTGTTGAACTCACCAACACCTTCACCTATCTCTTCGGCGTTCCCGAAAAGAAAGCGAAGGCAAAGAAAAAAACAAAGGCAGAAGCCCAATAGCTTCTGCCTTTTCTTTCATTACTCGATCGTGATCGTGTTCCTGTGTTCGATCTTATTGAGATCCTTCTTCGGGATCTCCAGTTTAAGAACGCCATTTTCGAAACTGCCATGGACCTCTTCGCTGCCGATCCCTTCACCGACATAGAAAGTTCTTGACATCATGCCGGAATACCTCTCCTGACGGATCAGTTTTCCCTTGTCATTCTTGTCGTTCTCTTCAAGACCTTTGGAAGCCGTGACCGTCATATAACCGTCATTCAATTCGACATTGATGTCTTCCTTCTTGAAGCCCGGCAGATCGATCTCCACTTCGTAGTGATCATCCTTTTCCTTCACATCCATCAGCATCTCTCTGTCGGCATGCTTGCCATAGAGCTTGCGATCGACATTCGACAGACCCCTCATCATCCTGAACGGATCCATCCATTCATCAAACAGATCATCTGTAAAAACTTTAGGTGTTAACATAGTCATTTACCTCCTTTGCTTTCATCATCGTTCATTGAATGAACTATGTCTTTAAGCAAGGCAATGGAGTGTTTGGATTCTATATTTTGACCTAGGATCTTCTCTGATTTCCTTGTTCAATTATGTTATAGTCCTCTTTTTTAGCAATGTCAAGAGGAGAGTGCTAATTATTTATCTTTTTTTTCATTGCGCTGTAGAGATAGGAAACAGCATTGACCGCATCGAAAAAAGTGCCGGCATAGGCTGCGATCGCGAAGTTGTAGACCGACCAGCAGGCAGACGCGAAACTGCAGACCAGCTGTATCTGTCTGGTCGTGGCCTTCTTATCCAGTAAGATCAGCGACTGGGCGACATTGGCAAAGATCGGGAAGAGGCCCAGGAAACCGCGGTTGTTGAAAAGCACGCCGAAAACGATCGCAACAGCGATAAAGATATAGGGAAGGCCTCTGAAAGAGATCCCATGGATCGAAAGGACGTTCCTGGCTATCGCGACGGCATCCATGACGATGGCACTGTAACCCTTCAGGATCAGGCTTGCTGAACTCATCAGCAGCATCGAAACGATCTGTATCCTGAGGATCTCACCCTTCTCATGTCTTGTCGACGCATAGAAGACGACCAGCTGACCGATGACGGTCAGGATGTTGGCGATCAATATTCCGTTCATAACCACAACTATAACACAGCAGCCTCATTCTTTTGTAAAATTTAAATATGAGAAATAGATGCATATCGATCTTCCTGATCTTTATGATCGCTCTGACCCTGCCAGGTTGCCAGACTGAAAAGGAAGAGATACAGGAAACAACGGAGGATGCCGTGAACGAAAAAACATTCAGGATCGAAGAGATCTCAGCTCTGCCCGCATTCCAGTGGCAGAAAGAACTGTCCTTTCCCGATCGCCAGGGAAATATCGATGACACTTTGGCCATGAACTCCATCATCGGTTTCGACGGATACAGCGGCCAGGGAACTCTTTTTGTCGATGCGCAGGATGTCAGCTCCTTCGACCTCTTCATCAATGCGCACAGAGTCGAAGGCCTTCAGGCCGGAAAGATCTGCCGCATCGATCATGCGGACTTCTCTGTCAACGGAAAGAACCACCTGCAGGTCTCCGATATCAAAGGGGAAGGAAAAGTCCGCGTGTTCATCCCCTATCCGGAACTCATCCAGGGAGATCCTGAGGAAGAAGGCTTCCGCAAAGAAACATTTGAACTGATCTCCGACATCATCGATTCCGACATCAGCCACGGATTCTCCAGTGCCCAATTGGCCGTGATCCGCCATGGCAGACTCATCTATCAGAACAGCTGGGGCTCCCTGAATTCCTACGCCCAGGACGGGACGAGACTCACAGATCTCACGCCCGTCAGTAACGATACCTTATATGATCTGGCCTCCGTCACCAAGATGTTCTCGGCGAACTACGCCCTTCAGAAACTGATCAGCGAAGGAAAACTCAGCCTGCAGGACAGGATCTGCGATCATCTGGGAGAGCGCTTCTACGAGGATACGATGGACTTCTCCTACGACTTCGGGACGAAAGCCGATCTTGAGACACAGAAGAGATGGAAGGCTTCTTTGACCATCAAAGATCTGCTGAAACACGAAGGAGGCTTCCCGCCGGATCCCCGCTACTTCAACGTCTTCCTCGACGCCGAAAGTCAGGAATATGATCCGGATGCCCGCAACCTCCTTTACAGCGGAAACAGTCACGATGAAGAAACAAAACTTTCCACCATCGAAGGCATATGCAAGACGCCGCTTCAATACGAACCGCGGACGCGTTCCCTCTACTCCGATGTCGACTACATGATCCTGGGACTCATCGTTGAAACGGTCTCCGGACAGGATCTGGACAGCTACCTGAAAGACAATTTCTTCAGGCCTCTGGATCTGAAACACATCACCTACAACCCGCTGGAAAACGGCTTCCGCAAGGAAGACTGCGCCGCGACCGAACTCAACGGCAACACCCGCGATGGCGCCATCTATTTCCCGGGCGTCAGAGAATACACCCTCCAGGGTGAAGTCCACGATGAAAAAGCCTGGTATTCCATGAATGGCATCTCCGGACACGCCGGCCTCTTTGCGAACGCGACAGATCTGGCCAAACTGGCCTATGTCATGTTCACGGGGGGCTATGGACCTTACCGCTTCTTTGACCGCAACGTCATCGACGTCTTCAAGTCTCCTGCCGGCATCGGATCGGCCAACAATGCCCTGGGCTGGGCCAGAGAAGGCGACGACCAGAGAAGCTGGTACTATGGCTCCACGTCCTCTTCCGATACGATCGGCCACCAGGGCTGGACAGGGACTCTGGTCATGATCGACTTTGAACGGGACATCGTCATGGTCTATCTGACCAACGAAAGGAACACCGTCCTGACCGACAAGGAAGCAAATGCCAACGACTTCAACGGCCTCTACTACACAGCCTCAACGCTGGGCTTCGTTCCAGAACTCTTCTCGATCGGACTCGATCAGGACCAGGATGTCAGCGGACAGCTGCTGAGCCTGCTGTCTTCGATGTGTGAAGACGCAGGGAAACTCATCCCGGACGACGCAAATGAAGATCATCCGGCCAGACTCAACTATTTCAGCAAGCTCGCAGTCTATGAGAAATGGATAGAAAGGTGCGGTGAATAAAGATGGAAAAGCGCCTGCAGAAGCAGCTCGATTTCATACTTGAGATCGACAAGGAAAAGAACATCTTCCGCCAGACCCACCTCTCCGGACACGGACGCAACGAGAACGACGCCGAACATGCCTGGCACATGGCCATCATGGCCTATCTGCTGAAAGAATACGCCAACGAAGAAGTCGATATCGCTAAGGTCATCATGATGTGCCTCATCCACGACATCGTTGAGATCGACGCCGGTGATACCTACGCCTACGATCCGGAAGGACTGAAGTCCCAGAAAGAAAGGGAAGAAAAAGCCAAACAGCGCATCTTCTCCCTTCTGCCGGACGATCAGAAAAAAGAGCTGATCGCTCTCTTCGACGAATTTGAAAACTATGAGACGGCCGAATCGAAGTTCGCCCACGCCATGGACAATTTCCAGCCCCTGCTGCTCAACTCCTCCAACGACGGAGGCGACTGGAAGGAACATGATGTCTCTTCCGATACCGTCTACGGCAGACAGAAGAAGACGGCACTGGGTTCAAAAAGGCTCTATGAGATCACCGATCAGATCCTTCAGGAGCACATCGCCAAAGGCCATCTGAAAAAATGAGCACAGAAAAACCTCTTGTCAAAGAGGTTTTCGTTTACCATTGAATGATCTTCTCCAGGACCTTCACGAAACTCTCCAGCCCTTCCTTGTCCTCCTTCGAAAAACGATCGAAGGAAGGTGAATCGATGTCCAGCACCGCGATCACTTTTCCATCGTGGTGGATCGGAACGACGATCTCGGAATTGGAAGCGGAATCACAGGCGATATGTCCCGGGAACTGATGCACATCGGGGACCAGCTGGGTCTCATCTGTTTCAAAAGCCGTGCCGCAGACGCCCTTGCCTCTGGCGATGTTGACACAGGCCGTCCTGCCCTGGAAAGGACCCAGCAGCAGAGCGTCATTTCTGACCAGATAGAAACCCGCCCAGTTGAGATCGGCGAGGGTCTCATAGATCAGAGCGCTCGCGTTGGCCATGACAGGCATATAGTCGCAAGAGGCTTCCGCCAGCGCTTCCATCTGTCTGTTCATCAGCTCGTAGTTGATGCCCATCTAGTAGTTTCTCCTGTCTCTGCGCCGGCCATAGACCAGGACCAGTCTGAGTATCTGCAGCAGTGTCGAAGCCACACCGGCGACATAAGTCAGCGCAGCTGCCCTCAGGACCGTTCTGGCGCCTTCCAGTTCCGTATCATTGACATAACCGTACTGCTGGATCTGAGCCAGAGCCCTGCGGCTGGCATCGAACTCCACCGGCAGCGTCACCAGTTGGAAAAGCAGGATCACGCACTCCAGAAGGATGCCAAACCAGACCAGATTGATCATGCCCATCATCAAGCCCATCATGATCGAGATGTAGCCGCCCATCGATGCGATGTTCGCGATCGGCACGAGGCTCGCTCTGACGCTGAGCAGCGCATACTTGTCCCTGTCCTGCAAGGCGTGTCCGCACTCATGGGCAGCGACAGCGATCGCGGCGATCGAACTCGACTGGGAGATGTTCTGGGAAAGAGAGATGCTCTGATCTCTCGGATCATAGTGATCCGACAACATGCCGTTGACCTCTTTGACGACGACCCCATGAAGGTCGTTGTTGAAAAGCAGTTCCTTGGCGACGGCAGCGCCGGTCATCCCTTTCTCGTTGGCGATCTTTGAGAATTTCGCATAAGTCGTCTGTATATATAGCTGGGCTCCATACGTGATGATGATAGCCAGGAAAGTCAGACCATAATAGATCGTGTAGTCACTCATAGACAGCACCTCCTTGTACTATCATTTTACCCCTATTACAGGCCATTCCAAAGTATAATGATTAAAAAGGAAGGGCTCATACTATGAAAAAGATCTATCTGGCAGGCGGATGTTTCTGGGGCGTCGAACACTATCTCTCACTGCTGAACGGCGTCAAAGAGACGACAGTCGGCTATGCCAACAGTGACATCGAATCCCCATCCTACGAAGATCTCAAGGCACACCGCTCCCTCGCTTCCGAGACTGTGGAAGTCGTCTACGAAGAAGACACGATCAGTCTGAAAGAGCTTCTGGAGATGTTTTTCCTGATCATCGACCCGACCATCCTGGATCAGCAGGGACACGACATCGGCCACCAGTATCGCACCGGCATCTATTATGTCGACGAAGAAGACAGAGACATCATAAAAAGTTCGTTGGACGAACTTTCACTGAAATATGACAGACCGATCGTGACGGAACTGCTTCCTCTGGAAAACTTCACGATCGCCGAAGACTATCACCAGGACTATCTGATCAAGAATCCGACCGGCTACTGCCACGTCGATCCGCGCATGTTTGA
>JAILBD010000278.1 GCA_024681275.1 Erysipelotrichaceae bacterium | reverse complement strand
CTGCGCCGCATTCTCGTTGTATGCCACGATCGAACCGAAGCTCAGATCCTCCGCCTTGTATTCCAGACGGCAGGAATCGATCTTTCTTGCCGCGTCATATTCCGATATCGTCGATTTGTCGATCTGATCCAGCCACATCAGAAAACGCAGCACGGCGACACCGTCATAGATGTGAGCCAGACGCATGTTCTCCTGTTCCACAGGATTCTTGATCGCCTTCATATCCTCGATGATCGAACGCATGTGATAGATCTGGTTCCCTCTGCCTTTGATACGCAGATACGATTCGTAGTTGACCTTGTTCTCATCGAAGATGACCTGTCTGTTCCTTATGCTCAGCAGAAACTCATAGTAGGTCTCATAAGGCCGTATGATGACGCCGTCCTCATAGAGCTTCTCCAGCAGTTCGCTTTCAAAACGCTCCAGATCACAGAAGAGATAGAAATCCTGATCCATGATCACCAGATAAGCCAGGAAGACCGGCGTATGTGTGATGTCGCAACCTCTGAGATTGAGCAGATACGCGATCGACTCCAGATTGTTCACGGCATGGACCTTCCCGCCCAGGCAGTAGCTGATCAGTTCCATCTTCTTCTTCCTGGACAGGCCGCTGTACTTCTCGGCGAGCTCCCTGATCGGTCCCTTCTTCAAAGGAGGTCTGTCTTCGATCAGATCGGAATAGAGGTCCACGCTTTTGATCCTGAGGCCTTCCTTCTTTAGCGCCTTGCCAAAAGCGGTGCTCGTCCTTTTTCCATCCAGACCGATGACCTTATCGCTGTAATGTTTCCTGATGAAAGCCATCGGATCCAGCGCACCTTCTGTCCCAAGCTTGATGACATTGACGCCATTTGGCAGACATTGCCTGTCCGCCTGAACATGATAGCGTCCATCCACGAAGATATAGGCCTCTTCCCTGTCCACCAGCAGTGTCGCCATGGAACCGCTGAAACCGGAAAAATAGGCGATCGTCTTGAAATGCTCAGGAACATATTCCGACATATGATGATCGGAAGTATTGAAATAATAAACATCGATATCTGCTTCTTTTATCGCTGTTTTCAAGCTGTTTAAACGTTCTTTTATCATGCCTTTATATTATCATTTATAACCTTAATATAGTATAATAATAAATTGTATGAAACAGGAAAAAGAACTAAACGAGACTCAGGAAAGAAGTATCAACAGCATCCGGAGGCGAGCTCAGAAGCATCAGGAGAAACGGGAATATATCAAAGCTGACCCGCACAATGTTCATATTGCCGGATCTGTCGATAAGACCCTCCATGAAAAGAGCAATCCTAAGGTAAAGAAAGAAAAGAAAGAGAACGGCCTCGTCAAGGCATTCAACGATGCCAAGGCCTCCGTTGCCGCCTCTCTGGCTTCATTCAAAAAGAAGCTGACAGATACGAAAGATAAGGCAGTCAAAAAAGAGAAAGTCAAAAGAGAAAGACCTGTCCGTCAGGAAAAGATCACGATCGACGAAACGAATAAAGAAAAGAAACCGCTCAGCATGAAGAAAGAGCTCAAGACTCCCGCTCAGAAAGAAGCAGCGAAAGCCGCAGCTGATACGATCATGAAAGAGCCGGTCAGAAAAGAGAAGGTCACAAAAGAAAAGAAGCCAAGGACGGAGCGGATCAGAAAAGAGAAGACCGCCAGACCAAAGGCAAAGAAACTCACCTTCATCATGGCTATTCTGACTTCCATCGTCCTCTTCCTTGGCATTTGTGCCGTCGGTGCGGCAACGTGGTTCGCTTTCAAACTCTGCGAAGGTAAACCGGAACTCGTCGTCAGCGATCTGGTCTCACCGGATTCTTCGACGATCTACGATTCCGATGACAACAAGATCATGGAACTGGGCATGTATCTGAGAGAGAACATCGATTATCAGCGCATGCCAAATACGCTGATCGACGCCTTCCTGGCCATCGAAGACTCCCGCTTCTTCGAACATCCGGGCTTCGATATCCCGCGTTTCACAAAAGCGGCTCTGGCCAACTTCAGGACCCGCGACTTCTCGCAAGGCGGATCCACGATCACCATGCAGCTGATCAAGAACTCCTACTTCTCTATCGATGCCGATGATGAA
>JAILBD010000277.1 GCA_024681275.1 Erysipelotrichaceae bacterium | reverse complement strand
TCTGCAAGTTACCGGCAAGTTAAATTCAATAACCTATGATCATTGTTATATTCAATTGTTAGCGAAATTCATCTTCAATAATTCATAGTCGGTAAAATGGGTTTCCCTTTGCGATTCATACAGATATTCATTCCACAATGTTATAGTTGTCAAGTGCGATTCTAAGGTTGTTTTTTATTCTTTCATGTATCCAAGACGGAGAGATAACCTCTATTGCATCGAGATATTGCTGTGCAAGAAAAACAATTCCATTACTGGATACTGTTACTGAAAATATATAATAATCATCATTATGCTTCTGGATAATTATTTCTTTGCCAAAAATGTCAATCATCGCATCCAGAACTCGTTTATGACATTTTATCTTTACAGTTGTTTTTTCACCAGAGAACATAAACAAATTGTTATCAGCATATTCATATGCATCGATCCTATTGAAAGGAATTATGCATTTTTCTTCTGAGATTTCAACAAAGCACATACGATCGATTCGGTAATGAGTATAATTGCTGCCTTTTCTTCCTTGTGCAATTAGGTAAGGCCGTCCATCTACAAAACAAATATAACGAGGTTCGATGGTTACCAGTTTTTGTGTAGTGATGTCCAGCTCCAAGCCACGTTTATTATCGATGTGATGATGCATATAGAAAAAAGATAGTTTTTTATTACTGTTTATTGCGGCTGATGTTATTTCGATATTTTCCAACAAAGCATCATTATCACTTTTTTTGTTGTTTGGTTTATAAACTTCGTCGTGATATTCACTTTGACCCCATCTGCTTAAAGTGCCGATTAATTTGCTGATGAGAATATCACTCTGCTCCTGAGAAATGAAATTTGATGCGTGTATAGCGTTACATAGTGTGTATACTTCGCCTTTTGTAAATGATCTGCTGGATAAGTAATATCCTTTTTTATGTCTATCATATATTATGCTTTCACCAAGATCATTAAGCTGCCTAATTGCGGAATACAATTTGTGACGCTCGATCGCCATGTCATATTTCCACTCTAACAACTCGAAGATTCTTCTGCTACTTATGACGTGCTCTTCATCAGTGTTCTCAGACAGTATTTTGAATAGTGCGTATGTACATAACTGTTTTTCCATTTTCTCTTCCACCATATATAAAAAAGCAGCATTTTGGATCAATTGCCAACAATGCTGCAAATAATTCTAATAAGGATAGCTGGTGATATTTTGTAGATCAGTTATTCCGGATGTTCGTTGTCCTCAGCAATTTCACTAAGTTTGCAGTCAAGTATATGGCAAAGTTTACCCAATGTTTCTGTAGTGACTGTTTTGTTATTTTTCAAACGGCTAAGTACAGAACTGGAGATACCATATGTATACATTAATGCATACGTTGATATTCCTTTTTCATCCATCTTTTTTTTGAGCTTTGAAAAGACAATCATCCCAGATAACACAGCTTTCTATAAAAATGGTAGATTGTTATCTTTTTGAGGAAAATGTCTTTATAAAGACAATACAAAAAGGTTTCTTAGACTGACATAAGGTAGAATTTTCTACCATGTGTTAATCTGAAATGAAAATGCAGACTGAAGTATCAAACAAGACATATACGTACTGAATCCGCCCCTAGTGACATACAAATTGCTGTTCCTTTCGATTTTAAAATATGGAAGGTTGGAATTTGTCATGAACAAACGGGAGGAGGAACTCATCATGCTAAATGTAATTGGTTATGGAAGGGAGTCGACGCGAGAACAAGCAGAAAATGGATTCAACCTGGATGAACAGGAAAGAAGAATCAGGGAATACGTTGATCTGTATTATGAAAACGAGGAAATCCAGTTTTCTATGATCAGAGAAGAGGGAGCTTCCGCCAGATCTTTGAAAAGGCCAAAAATGAAAATGATTCTTGATATGATTCGAGATGGTAATGTCGATGTCCTTATCGTTCATAACCTGGATCGATTAACTCGTAATTTAGTCGATATGCAGCGGCTCATAGAATTATTTGAAGACAAAAAGGTCCAGCTTATTTCTCTGAAAGAGAATGTTGATACGGAAACTGTTCAGGGAAGATTCTTTGTCTCAATTATCATTCTGATTGCTCAATGGGAGGAAGAAACGATAGGAGAGAGAGTTATTCGAGGAAAAATGGAATCTGTTCACCAGGGTAATTATGCTCAAGGCCGTGTGCCGTTTGGATATGCCAGAGATCCAAATAAACGGAATCGGCTTGTAATCAATGATGACGAAGCAGAAACTGTAAAAAGAATCTTTGAATCAATAGCTTCAGGTACTTATTCATACTACACACTCTCAAATGAACTTCGCAAAGAAAAATGCTGTGGGCGGAATTGGGTTATGTCACGTGTGGAAGACATAATAAAAAACAAGATATATTATGGTGCTTTCAGCTGGCATGGGGAAGAATATGAAAATCATCAGCCGGCCATCATCAGCAAAGAGCTATGGATGAGTGCAAATGATCCCAGTCATCATAAGGAAATTCACAGATATACTTATATGTTTGAGGGAAAGGTTCAATGCAGTCAATGTGAATGTATATGCGAAAGCAAAAGTACAAGAAAAACTAATGGAACGGTTTATCTATATTATAAATGTCCTCGATGCAGAACATACTACAGTGAGAAGAAACTCATTTTGGAATTGGAAAGCATTCTTGACGCAATCGTTCGTAAACACCATATATATAAAGACTATCGGATCATAATTGGCAGATATAAGAATGCTAATAAAAAAATGGAAAGTCTGTTACTTGATCAGGCATATTACAGATTTAAGGTGGATGAAATTGAAGATATGCTCAAATACTACGCTGCAGAAAGAGATGAAGCAAAAAAAATACTGAACGAAATGAAACCAAAGATTTTGGAGATGACATTTAGAAGTTTATCAAAAAACGAGCAGCAACTCATGATGGTTACATATCTATATTATATAAAAGCAGATTCTCGTAGTGGCCTTGTTACACCAGTGTACACAGATGAGTATAAAAGGATCATGATGTATGACTGCTAAACTGAGAATAATAGGATATGCGAGAGAATCTACCCGAGATCAGGCAATCAATGGTTTTAATTTAGATGATCAGGAAAAAAAGATTATTCAATATACAGAAATCTATTATGAGGATAAAGATTATCAACTTACTGTATTTAGAGAAGAGGGAGCGTCTGCCAAATCTTTGGAACGTCCCAGGATGAAAGAAATCATGGAGTTAGTTAGTAAGCAGCAGGTTGATATTATCATCATACATAATCTTGATCGACTAACACGGCAAGTCAAAGATTTGGCTGTACTGCTGGAGCAGTTTGATTTAAATGATGTAAGTCTTGTCAGTATAACGGAAAAGATTGACACTAAAACACCAATGGGAAGATTCTTCATTTACTTGATTGTACTGATAGCACAGTGGGAGTGGGAAACAATTTCAAGCCGATCGAAAAGAGGAATTTTGGAATCTGCCAGACAAGGCAATTATGCTACTGCACGGCACCCTTTAGGATATAGAAGAAATCCCGAAGATAATCATAAGCTGATTGTTTTCCCGCAAGAGGCTGAGGTTGTAATAACTATGTTTGAAGACGTTGCATATCGAGACTATAGAATCGATACTCTAGCACGGAAAATGACAAAAGAGCATGTTTTAGGCATGTCATGGTCAGAGAAACTGGTAGAAAAAGTAATAAATAACAAAATATATTATGGAACCTTTGAGAGGTTTGGAGTTGAATTTCCAAACAATACAATTCCGATAATTGACAAAGAACTGTATGATCTGGCTCATAAACGTCTTAAAGTGAAAAAGACATATAGCAGAAAGAGGTATGTTTATAAGGGATTTGTTTACTGTAAACTTTGCGGCAGGTTAATGCTTGGTCACAGCTGTCAGAGTAAAAATGGTGTGATCCACCTGTACTACCGATGTGCGTCATGTAAAAAGATGGTTTCTGAAAAAGCTATCAACAAAGAGTTTATGCCTATGTTCGATAGTATTCTCGAAAATGGTTATTTGCGAAATGAATATGGTGAAATGGTAAAACATTATAAAGATATTTCAGAGGTTCTGGAAAGTATACCGGTGTCCTTAGTTGATTATAAAATGGAGGTTAAACAGTTTACACAAAGTTATGCAAAAACCAAAGAAGATGCTGATAGATTGGAAAGATGTATTAAATTGATGGATGCCGGTTTTAACACGATTTCCTTCAAAGATCTACCTTACCGGGAACAAGCGGTTTTCTTAAGACAGAACTTTGACTCAATTGTTTATGATGGAAAGTGCTCAGGTCTAGAAATAAGATGTCTTTCAAGTAATTCTTTGAAATAAAAAATATCATCTGTATTGATAAAACTGACAGAGAGAATCTAAAATTGTGTAAGAACGAAGCAACCTTGGCGATATCATCAACCGTTATAGGTGTTTTCTATACCGGAGTCTGTAGTTGATTATAAAATGGATGTAACAAAGCTTACACAAAGTTATACGAAAACAAAAGAAGATGCTTACAAAGATGATGATTCATTTGCAGAGACAGAAAATGAAATCATGCTGTATAATGTTTATCGATTCCTCCAGTCACATAGAATCAGTGAGTATTATCAGGAACAGTGCAATGTCTGTGGGAAAGGCTGTAAAGCAGAATGACAGGTTTGCAAAAATCATTCAAGAGCCATAAATGAATCGGCACATAACGGGGAGGATATCTGAATTATGGGTCCTGTGGAATTCTTATTATTTGCTATATTTATTCTTCCAGTCATTCTGATTATTATAGGAATCATCAGATCAAGGAAGAATCACACAGTCAGCTATGTGCTGCTGCTGGGACTGCTGATAGCAATACCAATGATTGTTTACTTCATATGGACGGTATTTATTTCCCTGATATATCGATGAATGTTGTTACTGCTCTGCTGAATTGTCTGTGAGTTGATCTGACAAAATGTCGCTCAATTGATATTACAGTTGTCCCGCAGATCAGTTGAATAATATCTTAAGCCAGCGCGAATAAAAGAGAGACCTTCAAGATCTCTCAGTGATGTCATAGACTGTTATTCTTCCCATGGCTTCAGGTTATCGTTCAGCACATTTCTTTCTGATAAAAAGAAATCATTCCAGACAACATTTATGGCTGAGGACAGTATGGCACACTGTTCCTCATCATAGTCGTCGATTTCTTCAAGAGATTCATAAATGGCGTTTACATCATTACAAGGCTGCGGAATCAGCGTTCCTTTGCACGCATCCGGATCTGTAAACAGTACTGTGTCATTCAGATTTGCCAGATACATATATGTGTTATATATTCCCGGAGCTGTGATATGCATTGCCACGAATCTGTCTGCTATGTGTTTGATTTCGAGATGATAGCTGCTGTGATCTTCATCATCTTCTTCATACGGGTAAACCGTGATGTCATACCGTCTCTGTATCTCTGCTTTCATTTGGCCCTCCTTATTCTGTTCCGCCAAGCATCTCGTGCTCTATGACATAGCGGACGGTATGGTCATCCACAAGTTTCTGTTTCTGCTGTCCGGCATACGTCAGGCATTTATCACAGGTCCTGTTGATCACTCTGGGGATACCGGTTGATGATCTGTGTATCTCATCCAGTGCTTTCTCAGTAAACAGTGCCTGATCACAGCCGGCATAGTGCAGGTGTGAATCTATGTATCTCTCTGTTTCTGCACGGTCCAGGTGAGGAAGAACACAATTGATGTCGATCCTCTGCCTGATAGCAGCGTACTTGCGGAATCTGAGTTTTGAATCCCAGAGCTCCGTTTGTCCGGCAAGTATCAGAGCCAGCTGGCTTTCCGAATCGTAGTTTGAGTTGAGGAGAAACCTGAATTCTTCCAGTGTTTCTTTCTCAATAAGATGTGCTTCATCCAGGATACATACGACTTTGCGGTGTTCTTTCTCGCGTATAATCTCTATCTGTTTCTGAAGAAGCTTCTTGGCATCTCCTCTGTAGAAACCGGCTTCCAGCCCGAGCTGATCAAGAAGTCCTTTGTACAGCCATTTCGGTGTCAATTTGGAGTCGGATACATACATGACAAGGTATTTATCCTTGGGAAGGCTCTCATTGAATCTTCTCAGCAGCGTGGACTTTCCGCAGCCGGCATCAGCTGTCACTACCGCAAACAGCTGCCTGGCTGCCGCAAACTGAAGACGGCTCAGTGCTTCTCTCATAGCCGGGGATTCATAAAGCTGTTCAGGCGGGATATTTCTCACAAATGGTGTTCTTTCCATTCCGAATTCTTTCTCGTACATATTCAGTCTCCATAGTCGCTGTATGAAATGGCATCTGCCAGCTTCTTCTGTGATTCCTTGTGTTTCTTCTCAAGAACATCGAGAAATCTGGATGTGACAGGTTCTTCCGCGACAGCTCTGGGAACAGGGATCTCCCTGACACAGTATTCTCCGATCTGTACCGGGCTGGCGGTAAAGGAAGATGAATTCTTCGGATATACGATGATCGTTCTGTCATCCATCGGATCAAAAGCGATGATGACCTGTTCACCGATCAGATGAGCTCCGGCTTCATATTTCCGGCCTTTATAACTGATCAGACCGCCTTTATCTACATTGCGCTTTTCATGATGAAGGAAAGCTTCACCTACGGTCTTTGAATCAAGAAATATAAGTGCTCTTGTATCTCGGTTCCATTCCTGCTCAGGAGTGATACCTGCATCCGGCACAGTGATTCCCTTGCTTGTGTAGTATTCCCTGATTCCGTCATGAGGTTTCTTATGATAGTACTCATTGAGGAAGATCTGCCAATACCTGTTCAGTTCAGTGGTCTCCACAGGCTTCTTCAGTTTTACTTCTGCGATGAATGAATCAACGACCTGATGGAATTTCTCTATCTTGCCTTTCGATTTTCCGCTCCTCACACGGGCTCTTTTCAGGGAAATGCCAAGCATGGCGCAGCTTGTCTGAAGCTGCCGGGATATATACTGGGATCCATTATCCGTATACGCCTTATCAAATTTACCGTGTTTGAGAACAGCCTTGCGGAAGACATCCTCCACACAGTACTCATCCTGTGACTCATACCATTCAGACCAGAGGATGTATCTGGAATGGTCATCAATAATACTGGAAAGATAGGCTGTCCTCTTTTCTCCGTCTGCCATGACTATGACACCGACGCCATATTTGATGTCTGCCTGAACCAACATCATCCTGTGCGGTTTACAGAAACGCTTTGTCATCGTACTCTGTTCATCCTGTCTGTACATCTTCAGCTGCCTTTCCCCAAGGCCTGCTTCAAACAGATAGCGCTGCAGAGTTGAGCGCTTCAATACCCCGGGTTTTGCCTTGCCTTCACCTTCAAGGATGAAGATGATCTGACTTACTGACCTTGTTGTGACTTCCCGCTTCAGCTGGATCGCTTCCTGAAGAAGCTCGGGAAAGTTGTCAGGCAGTTTTGATGACCTGCCGCCGGTCCTCTCAGCCGGTTTCAGACCGCTGAAGCCGCTTTGAAAAAACGCTTCTTCCCAGCGGGTGATAGTTTTCTCTGAAATGTCATTATCCGCAGCGATCTTCCTGCGCATCTGTATCCGTTTGGCCTTATCAAGGGTCAGATTCAGAAGCGGCTGAATGATCTGAAACCGCATCAGAGCTGTATTTTCCCGCCAGTCTGTTACTTTTTTGTTCTCCACGAATGTTTGCCTCCTTACAAAGGAAGGTTAAAACATCATTGTCAGAGACAGAAAACAAATCCGTTGAAACGGACCTGAGCTGACGCGTATTCAAAAAAGGCATACCGAAGTTCCACGTTATGCGGTTCATTACAGCCAGCCATCCTTCGCCGTCTTTACGGAGCTGTTCCACCAATGAAACCTTTGAATTCAGAAGCTCCGTTCCAAACTCAGAGAGCCGGCTGCCGATGGATTTCAGCACACCATCGACGTGATTGATATTTCCGGCAATCCAGGCCTTCCATCTGGTCATTGTCAATTCACACGGATAGTCCTCAGTCTGCAGTGTCTCGGATGTGCATACTTCATCGACAACATTCTCGATCACCTCGGTGCTGTAGTGCTTATGAGGTGTCATTATATCAGGCAGTATACGTACAAATCCGAATGAGCAGTTCTCGTCGCCGCACCGGCATACAGGGATCACGTAATTCCTGGAAACACCGCCATATGTCTTCAGCTTCCTCACAGTATGAAACGCAAAACCAAGTTCATTTCCGCAGACAGGACAGTCTGGATATTCATTGATGACAACTAAGGTTGTGATTCGCTGTTTTCGAGATGGTAATTCTCTGTTATCATAGGCATGGGTAAAACCATGGCTCTGAGGTGAAGACGGCGAAATCTATGCACCTCAGAGCTTTTCCTTTCTAC
>JAILBD010000104.1 GCA_024681275.1 Erysipelotrichaceae bacterium | reverse complement strand
CAGCTCAAGAACAAGGAGACTGAGAACAGGCTCGATCTGGCGAATGCGCTGAAGAAGAAGGACGAGGAGATCCTGGAATTGAAAGCCGTTTCCGAGGCCATGAAAGAGGGTTATGTGAAGCAGCTGGCGGACAAGGATGAGCTGCTGGCTTACTATAAGGATTTCAAGGCGAAGCAGTCGACGAAGATGATCGGCGAGGATCTGGAGCAGCACTGTCTCTATGAATTCAACCGGGTCAGGCCGCTGTTCAGGAACGCCTATTTTGAGAAGGACAACGATATCTCAAAGGGTTCCAAGGGCGACTTCATCTTCAGGGACTACGATGAAGATGGCACCGAGATCGTTTCGATCATGTTTGAGATGAAGAACGAGGCGGATGAGACGGCGACCAAGCACAAGAACGAAGACTTCCTGTCCAAGCTCGACAAAGACCGCAGAGACAAGGGTTGTGAATATGCGGTGCTGGTATCCCTGCTGGAGATGGACAACGATCTCTACAACGAGGGGATCGTGGATATGTCGCACCGCTATCCGAAGATGTATGTGATCAGGCCGCAGAACTTCATTCCCCTGATCACCCTGCTGAGAAACGCCAACATGAATTCCCTTTCCTACAAGAAGCAGCTGATCGCGGTCCAGGATCAGGATCTCGATTTCAAGAATTTTGAAAGCAACATGAATGCGTTCAAGGATGCCTTCGGAAAAAACTATACGACGGCTGCCAAGAAATTCAATGAGGCGATAGAGGAGATCGACAAGTCGATCGCACATCTCAACAAGATCAAAGAGGCTCTGACTTCCTCGTCCAATCAGCTCAGGCTGGCGAATGACAAGGCACAGGATCTGTCGATCCGCAAGCTGACGAAGAACGCGCCGAGCGTCGCCGAGAAACTGAAAAGCAATTGATCACGATCGATCAAAGGAGGATAGGATATGCATATGAAAAAGATCGTTTCTGGTGTCATGTTATTGTTTGTCATCCTGATGCTGTTCAGTGGCTGTGGTGGCAAAGAGGAAGCGGAGACAACGGAGAAGGACACAGCAGAGACTGCCGAAACGGCTGCTCCGACCGAGGAAACGGAGGAGAGCCCGAAGGAAGACTTTGTTTCGCTGAATTTTGATCCGCGCGTCTATCAGAGTCCGGACGACGATGACTATCTGAATGTCCTGGCCTATGCCTCAAACAGCAGCGATCAGATCGCTCAGGTGAAGATCCGTTACAGAGCTTTTGACAGCGAAGGGAATGTGTTCTCGGTATTTGAGCAGTTTGGGGGCAAATATAGGGAGCAGTTCACGGAAGAACTTTTCATTCCTGCCGGGGCAAAGGATCTTCCGGTCGCTTTCGTCCTGCCAATGGGTTTCAGATATGATCTGCATGAGGATAAGCAGATGCCGGAGATCGATCACATGGAATATGAGATCCTGGAGATAAATGAAACGGAACTTGAGGATCTGGCAGATCACTTCAGTCCCGGTGAGCCGGAATTGAAGAACGGCCATCTCTACGTCTATGTCGGATTCGATCAGGATGTCGCGGACAGTTACGAGTCGATCTATCCGAACTACACGATCCTTGGCTATAAAGATGGCGAGGTGGCGGCTGTGTGCTGTAAGAACTGGTTCCCGTATGCGAACGGTTCTTATTCCGTGGCTTATGCAAAGGAGAATGACGACAGTTCCATTATGGCTTATCACTCTCTTCCTGCTGAAGCGGTCGATGAGTGGAAGTTCTTCCTTGGCTGTGTTGGAGGGAAGTGAGGATGCGATTCTGTTTTTCGATGCGCAAGTTTAAAGTATAATAAAAATAACAGGAGGAATTTATAATGGATTTCGATAAAAACAAGATTCAGGAATTACTGAATGATTCAGCTGCCAAAGTGGAAGGCATCATGAAGGATACAGCTGCGCTGGAGAACATCCTGCAGAGCGCTGAGAAGCAGCTCAACAATATCCCGGGCATCGGTGAATATGCGGCAAAACTGCCTCTGATGTTCTCGATGATCCGCAGCTATATCGCAAAGGAGTATACGGAAGTATCACCTAAGGTCGTCGTATCGATGGTCGGTGCTCTCGTCTACATGCTGAAGGGCAAGGATCTGATCCCTGACAAGATCCCTGTGATCGGCGCTGTCGATGACCTGGCAGTTCTGGGTCTGGCACTGCAGCTGAACAGCGCAGAGCTCAATGCCTACTCCAAGTGGAGAGAAGAAAAGAACGCTTAATGTTTCAAACAAGGCCTTCCGGATCGGGAGGTCTTCTTTTATGTGTTAAATTAGAAATATGGAGATCAAAGAACACGCGATCCTTTATGCCCTGATCTGCAGACAGATCCTTTCACGCATGGGAAAGGAAGAAGGAGAAAAGTATATCGAAGAGATCACCTCGGCCTATGGCTTGCGAAGGGGAAGAAGGATGGCTGAAAACAGTGCCAGAAAGGATATCAACGATTTCTTCGTCAACGGGGAATGGAAAGGCAGAGAAGGAGAGAACATCTCGGAGCTGATCTTTGAGAAAGACAGGACGGTCTCGAGAGTCTTTAAGTGTGCTTGGTATGACACCTGGAAAGATTACGGTCTTCTGGATTATGGGACCTATTACTGTCACTACATCGACAAGGCCATCTGCAAAGGCTTCGATTCCGATTTCGATCTGAACGTTCCGAAAGCTCTGGGATATGGAGACGAGGAGTGTGTCTTTGAATGGTCAGTGCATGGTGATGAACAGATCGTAAAAAATACGAAGAAGGAACACATCCTTCCTTTCGACTTTCACTGCAAAGAACTCTATGACTGCGCCTGCCGGATCCTGCCTGAAGGATACAGGGAAGAGATCCTGGAAGAGGTCCGTATCGCATTCAAAACGCTATGCGGGGAAGATCTTTTCTGATGCAAGGTGTTTTTTACATTTCAGATAGTCTGATTTTGGTATAATGCTTATTGGATGAAAAAGAATCTGGCGAACATCATCACTCTAAGCAGACTGCTCGGAACGATAGCCATGTTTTTTACGGAAGCGCTGTCGGCCGAGTTTTTTATCATCTATATCTGGTGCGGGATCTCTGATGTCCTGGATGGCTTCATAGCCAGAAAGACCAACACGATCTCCGAACTTGGTTCAAAACTGGATTCAATTTCGGATCTGACTTTCTATACGACGATGATGATCAAGATCTTCAGACATCTGAAGAAATACTTCCCATTGTATATCTGGATCCTGATCTATCTGGCTGTCGGCATCCGCACGATCTGTTATTTTGTGGTCGGTTTCCGAAAAGGATACTTTGAAAGCCGTCATACAGTCTTCAATAAGGTGACAGGCTTCATGATGTTCGTGCTGCCTTTCGTGGTAGAGACCAGGTTCCTGATCCCTTATTCCCTGATGGTCCTGCTGGTCGCGTTCACTGCCGATTTTGAAGAGATCTCCCACATCATCAGAAACTGGAACGACAGAGACCAGGATCTCAAACAAGCTTAAACAAGACCGCTGAAAAGCGGTTTTTCATTGGAACATAACACCTTTGAGTCAGATTTACAATCAAGGCCTGTCTGTATAAGAAAATAAAAGACTTAAAAGGAAGAGAAAGGATCCGTGTTATACTTAAATTGTTCGATCATGATCTCAATTCATCATATTTAGGAGAACGGATATGAAAAAGCATCTGATAAAGTTTTTAGCGTTCATTCTGGTATTCACCTGTTTTTCTTATGCGCTTGTATTTGATCATCAACACGGTGACGAAGATGAACAGTTCTTCCATGTACATATCCATCAGATCAATGCGATCGATTACGGAAGATGCCCGAACTGCGGTGAACCGCGAATCGGACATATTGAAACAGAGCCAACCTGTACGACCAACGGAACAGCTTATGCGTCTTGCGATGTAATGGGCTGCATGTATTGGGCAATGCCAGAAGAGATCATCATCCCCGCCCTCGGTCATGACTTCTCAGTGCTTGAATCAGCAATTGAACCGACATGTACAGAAGGCGGTGTATACGTCTACGAGTGTTCCCGCTGTTCAGCGACGACAAGTTCCTATCCGGAAGCCCTTGGCCACAACTACAAGTCAAAGGTCACCAAGGAAGCCACCTGCACGGAAGACGGCATCCGCACCTACACCTGTTCCAGATGCAACGACAGATATACAAGAAAGATCGAGGCATTAGGTCATGACATGCAGACTGAA
>JAILBD010000137.1 GCA_024681275.1 Erysipelotrichaceae bacterium | reverse complement strand
TTATCAGTGTAATTATCCATAAGTTCAGCTCCTTCGCCTCAATTATAATACATAAGTCCTATATCTATCGGTCCATGTCGCCATGAACTTCTTCATAACACTTTCTGATCTTGTCATCGATGCTTCCGTCTTTCATCCAGCCTCTCAGGATCCTCAAACCTTCCTCGTTCTTCTTGCAAGGCATCCACAGTTTCAGATAGCCATGCTCCGAATACTTCTCATCCAGATGTTCCATGACCTTCTGGTAGGCCGTCTCATAATCGCAACCCGGATGGGCATTGCTTTCAAAGATGACACAGCGCTTCACGATCGTCTCCGGGTCGATATCCCGGTCCGCTTCCGCGACGATGCAGCCGTAGATCGATCTCGGTCTCTCCTTCCTGGAGGCCCGATGATCTTCAATAGCCTCTTTCATCAGCAACTTCTCTTCTTCAGTGAACCATCTGTCCAGTTTCTTATCCTCATACAGCCATCTTCCGGAAGTGATCTCGTGGTCCTTTCTGCCAAAGCGGATCCCTATATCGTGATATGCGGCGATCGCATAGACCTTGTTGA
Organism: Erysipelotrichaceae bacterium; assembly: GCA_024681275.1. The sequence continues at coordinate 1,791 of JAILBD010000137.1, read as the reverse complement.
CATCGACATCGAGATCCTCGATCAGTTCAAAACTATTATCGATGACCTTCCTGATGTGTTCGATCCCATGCGACTTCTCATAGGAAGAATATTCAGGCAAGACTTCTTTCCCGATATATGCCTTCAGTTCACGATCCACTTGATCCATCTTGTTTTTCATAAGATCAGGCCTCAATTCCTTTGTCCTCTCCAGCGCTTTTTCATTGCGCCACCTGCGTATCGCTTCATGATCTCCGGACAGCAAAATATCCGGTACCTTATCCCCTTCATAGTCATATGGCTTGGTATATTGCGGATATTCCAGCAGATCATCAGAAAATGACTCTTCGATCACGCTTTCCTTTTTCATCGAACCATCGACCAGTCGCATCAGAGACTCGCATATCACCATGGCAGGCAGCTCTCCTCCGCATAGGACATAATCACCGATCGAGATCTTCTCATCGACGTGCTTATAGATCCTCTCATCAAAACCCTCATAGTGACCACAAATGAAGATGATGTCTTTCTTTTCAGACAAGCGTCTGGCATCCTCCTGCTTGTATGGCTTGCCGATCGGCGTCAGGATGATCGAATAGCTGTCTTTCTCTTTTACGCTCTTCAGAGCCTTTAAAACAGGCTCAGGACGAAGCAGCATGCCTGCTCCTCCCCCATAAGGTGAATCATCGATCTTGCGGAAACTTCCATCGGCATAGTCCCTGATATCGATCACCTCCAGATCCAAAAGCCCCGAGCGCCTGTTTCTGGCGATGAGCGGGGTCTTCAGAAATGATCCGAACTGTTCAGGACAGATGCTCAGGATTCGTATTCTCATATCTATCTGTACAGGATGTTTGACGGGAAGAGGAATAGATACGGTGCCGTCAGGATAGCCATGAACAGAGCGGAACGCTTCGCTTGTTCATCCTCCAGTCCGCACTTCTTCAATATCTTCAGATCGCCAAGGTAAATGACGATGGCGGAAAACAGGACGGCGAAAGCGATGATCCCGAACGAAAGGAGATCCTTGAACGGATTCATCGAGACGCCATTGGCCAGTTCATAGTTGTCTCCGGACAAGAGAACGATGCCAAAAAGGAACAATGAACCTAAAAGATCAGCCAGGAAACCCATGAGACAGATCTTCCAGGCGTGCCGCTTGCAGAAAGCCTTTTTCTCTTCAATATTCAATGAATAGAAGAGAACGAAGCGGTCCACGACATAGTTCGCCGGGATCAGAACGATCCACAAAGGACTAGGCAGCCAGATCAGAAGCCATATCGGAAACAGTATATTGTAGTATTTTTCAGTTTTCATATTTTTCTATTTTGATAAAAAAGTCAGTACCATATAGATCAAGATAAGACCCAGGAGGACCAGACCCTGTTTGACTCTGTGCTGGCTGAGCAGTCCGACAAATTCCCTGACCAGGGCGTTTGGCCAGAAATACCAGATCGTCTTTTGCCCGATGCCGATCGCCCGCATCTTCACCCTCCTGGATTTCAGTCCGGCTCTGAAGACGTGGAAACCACTGGTCGAGAAAACGGCCTTGTTATCCTCTTTCTTTTCTTCGATGATCTTCTTCGAGTTCAGCATGTTCTCATAGGTGTTGGCAGACTGATCCTCCACGATGATATCTTCATCGCTATAGCCTTTGGATAAAAGATAGTTTTTCATTGCCTGTGCTTCCGAGACGACTTCATTGCCACCTTGTCCGCCGGATGGGATGAAGATAGCCTTTTTCCCGGTCTCTTCCAGCTGTTTCTCGTAGAAACGGATCGCCCGGTCTATCCTCCCCGCCAGCAAAGGCAG
>JAILBD010000121.1 GCA_024681275.1 Erysipelotrichaceae bacterium | reverse complement strand
CTGACGGGCAATGACACCTACTTCGGAAACATGTCCAAGACGTTGCAGAGCGTTGAAGAAAAATCCGTCTTCGATAAGAACATGGAATCCATCACCAGCCTGCTGATCAGATTCATGCTGGTGATGATCCCGGTCATCTTTTTGACCAACTATTTCACCAAGAACAACCTTCTGGACTCCATCATCTTCGCGATCACCATCGCCGTTGGCATCATGCCGGAAATGTTGCCGGTCATGATGACCTCTTCTCTTGCGATCGGTGCCATCTCCATGTCCAGGAAACAGACGATCGTCAAGCACCTCGGTTCCATTCAGACCTTCGGTGAGATGGACATCCTCTGCACCGACAAGACCGGCACGCTGACACGGGATGAGATCATCCTGGAGAAATACCTGGATGCGACCGGAAAGGAAGACATCAGGATCCTGAGACACGCCTTCCTCAACAGTTACTTCCAGACCGGACTCAAGAACCTCATGGACAGAGCCATCATCGCCCGCGGTGAAAAAGAAGGACTGGGCTATCTGAAGAGATCCTACGTCAGGGAAGACGAGATCCCGTTCGACTTCGCCAGAAGAAAGATGTCGGTCGTCCTGCGCGACCGCAAGCTTAAAAGGCAGCTGATCTCCAAAGGCGCGGTCGATGAGATCATCGCCAGCTGCGCCTATGTCGAGATCGACGGTGAAGTCAGACAGATGAATGAAGAACTCATGAAAAACGCCTACAAGATCTCGGAAGACAACGGTGCCGAAGGCATCCGTGTCATCGCTGTCGCACAGAAGAATGAGATCCCGGATGTCGATGCCTTCTCATCGGATGACGAAAAGGACATGGTCCTGCTGGGCTTCATCGGCTTCCTGGATCCGCCAAAAGAATCGGCAGCGGAAGCGATCGAAGCGCTGAAGAACAACGGCATCAGGACCGTCGTCCTCACCGGTGACTCTCAGGCTGTCGCGATCAACATCTGCAAACGCATCGGCATCGATACCACCTATTCCTATAACGGATCGGAAGTGGAGATGATGAACGACGGGCAGCTGAAGAACGCCTGCCGCAAGGCACAGCTCTTCGCCAAGCTCAACCCGCTGCAGAAAAAACGGATCGTCGAGACCTATCAGGATCTCGGCCACGTGGTCGGCTACATGGGTGACGGCATCAACGACGCACCGCCTCTGAAACAGGCAGACGTCGGCATCTCAGTCGACACAGCCGTCGATATCGCCAAGGAAGTTGCAGACATCATCCTTCTGGAAAAGAACCTGAACGTTCTGGACGAAGGCGTCATCGAAGGAAGAAGGACCTTCGCCAACATGAACAAATACCTCAAAATGGCGATATCCGGAAACTTCGGCAACATGATCTCCGTTCTGATCGCCTCCCTGGCACTTCCATTCCTGCCGCTGAAACCGGTCCACATCCTGGTCCAGAACATCCTCAACGACTTTGCACAGTTTGGCATGCCATATGACAATGTCGAAAAAGAATACATCGAAAAACCGATGAAATGGGAGATCGGATCTCTCAAACAGTTCATGGTCTACTTCGGTCTGACCTCCACGCTGCTGGACATCCTGTGCTTCCTCGTTCTTTGGTTCGTATTCGGCTACAACTCCATCGAAAAAGCTGAATCCTTCCAGTGTGGCTGGTTCATGTTTGGTGTCATCTCGCAGACGCTGGTCATTCATACGATCAGGACACACAAGTTGCCGTTCATATCCGGAAGAGCCGGAAAAGAACTGCTCATATCGACCTCAGCGATCGTGATCATCACACTGATCCTGGGTCTCACAGATATCGCCTACATCCTGGATATGTCACCACTGCCATATACCTACATCCTCTGGCTGGTGATCCTCATGGTCGTCTATCTGGTGATCACACAGATCATCAAGAACATCTTCATATCCAGATATGAGAAATGGATCTGAAAGGAGAAAGAAAAATGGAAGATAAGATCTTGGAAGAAAACATTGAAGAAAGGAATTATACCCAGGAGATCTTTGATCTGATCCGCAAGACGAAGAATTCAAAACTCCTCGCCCAGACTCTTACCAATTACCACGACAACGATATCGCCGACGCGCTGACCTACCTTTCTCCGGAAGAAAGAAAGAGACTCTATAAAGCGATCGGCATTGAAGCGACATCCAGGATCTTCGCATACTTGGATGAAGACGTCGACAAATACTTCGCCGAACTGGAAAACGAAAGTGCTGCCGACATCCTGGAAGAGATGGATGCCGACGATGCCATCGATATCCTGGAAGGTCTGGATGAAAAGAAAGCCGAACAGATCATCAATCTCATCGAACCGGAATACAAGAGCGACATCCAGCTCATTCAGTCCTACAATGATGATGAATTCGGTTCCCTGATGACCACCAACTACATCACGCTGGAATACGGCATCGGCATCAAGAAGTCGATCGAACAGCTGATCGAAGAAGCCGAAGAAAACGACAACATCGAAACGCTCTACATCATCAAGGACGATCAGTTCTACGGTGCTCTGACTCTGAGAGACCTCCTGATCACCAAGAAAGATGAAGATCTCGATGAAAAGATCATCCTCTCATATCCGTTCGTCTATGATACAGAGAAGATCACTGACAAAGCCATCGAAACTCTGGCTGACTACTCCGAAGATTCCATCCCTGTCCTGGATAAGGACGACAACAAGATCGTCGGCGTCATCACATCAGCCGACCTGGTCGAATTCATCAGCGAGGACGACGAAGATAGCGCGCAGAACACAGCCCCTATCCAAAACGAGAAGAGAAACGGCATCTACCAGATCATCGCCTTCGTGCTCATCCTGCTGGTCGCGCTCAACAGGATCTTCGCTCTGATCCCGGCATACGTCTATATCGAAGCCATCGTGATCCTGGCGGCGATCGCTCTGGAATGTTATGATCTGATGGATCGCAAAAACAAAGCCTAGTAAAAAGATCACACCATCGGGTGCGATCTTTTTCTTATTGTTCTGACAATTCCTGTATGACTCTTCTTCTGGTCACGATCCCCATGAACACATGCCTGTCGTCCACGACCGGTATGAAATTGTGGTTCATGATCTGCGAGACGAGCTCGCTCACATCGGCATCGACCTTGACCGCCGGTACTTCCTTGGAGATCAGTTCCCTGATCTTCACTTTTTCCAGATCCTCCATGGAGATCCCGTTTTCTTTCACGATAAACCACAGAAGATCACCTTCGGATATCGTTCCCAGATACTCGCCGTTCTCCGACAGCAGAGGCAAAGCCGTAAAACCGTGTGCCCTCATCTTCTCCAAGGCCTGTCTGCCATTCATGTTCTCGCTCAAACATGCGACATGCGCCTTGGGAGTCAGCAGAAACAACACATTCTTCTTTTCCATACTTTCATTTTACCTGCCGATTATGAAAAGCAGGTGAATATCGTTATTCCAGCTCGGGATCGGCTTCCTCAAGCCGGCCGCCATAAAGATAGTGCTCGGTCTCCTTTGCGATCACGCTTCTCAGCATGAGGACAGCGATGACGTTCGGGATGCACATGGCCGCATTCAGGATATCGGCCAGAGTCCAGACTGCGCCTTCCGAAGCGATCGCGCCGATGAAGATGACGATGATCCATAAGACCTGGTAGATCCGGATCGCTTTCTTGCCAAATAAATATTTGATACAGTTCTCGCCATAGTAAGACCAACCCAGTATCGTCGAGTAGGCAAACGTGATGATGCCGAAAGTCAGCAGCGGCTTGCCCAGGATCGGGATCTGATTGAAGCAGGCAGAGACCAGGCCTGAACCCGATATCACTGATCCGTCAGCCAGGATGCAGCTGATCGAATCATTGCCGATGATGCTGGATACGATGACCAGACCAGTCATCAGACAGACGACGACAGTATCCCAGAAAACGCCCGTCGAACCGACCAGAGCCGGTTTGACCGCATTCTTTGCGACAGACGCAGCGGTCGCCTGCGGAGCAGAACCCATACCGGCCTCATTGGAGAAGAGGCCTCTGGCGATACCCGCTCTGGCAGCCTGTATGATCGTTGTCCCGATGAAACCGCCTATGGCAGCTCTCCTGGTGAAAGCGGAAGCGATGATCACGGCGATCGTCTCCGGAAGGAAACGCGCATTGATGACCAGAATGATCAGGCAGCCCAGGACATAGACGATGGACATGAACGGGACCAGTTTTTCGCAGACATTGGCGATGACCTTCACACCCCCGAAGACCACCAGTGCAGTCAGGACGCAGATGATCAGGGCACTGATGGATGTATTAACATTGAAATTGTTGTACATGACATCGACAAGGGCTTTTGACTGAGATGAACAGCCGATGCCGAAAGCGCCAAGCGCACAGCACCAGGCAAAGACCTTCCCCATGACCGGACGCTTCAGATGTTCGAAAGCCGTCATTGCGCCGCCCATGTAGGAGCCATCTTCCTGTTTCTTCCGGTATTTCACGGCAATGAAAGATTCGCTGTACTTTGTTGCGATACCAAAGATACCGCCGATCCAGGTCCACAGGACTGCACCCGGACCTCCCGCAGCCACAGCCGTGCCCACACCGATGATGTTGCCGGTCCCTATCGTCGAAGACAGTGCCGTCATCAGCGAAGCGAAAACGGAGAGATCGCCCTTCCTGGAAGCATCGCTGCGCAGCGATTCCGTGATCCCTTTGAACACCCTCTTCTGAATAAATCCGGTCTTATAAGTCAGATAGATGTGTGTGCCCAGCAGAAAAACGATCATCAGCGGACCCCACATGATATTGTTATCTATCCACAAAAGGATATCATTCATAAATCATTCCCCCTTATCAGAAACACATTTCCTAAAAGAGGTCCTGCATCGCAGGACCTAAACGACGATATTGACCACTCTGCCTCTGATGACAAAGTGTTTCTTGATCTGATTACCCTCTATATATTTCTGGACATTTTCCTGTTCAAGAGCCTTCTGATAGATCTTCTCATCATCGGCGTCAGCCTCCACAGTGAACTTCGCTCTGACCTTGCCATTGACCTGAACAGCGATCTCCTTCTCCGCGACGACCAGCTTGCCCGGATCGTATTCCGGCCAAGGACGATAAGCCAGATCATCCTTGCCGGTCATCATCTCATAGAGCTCACAGCCCAGATGCGGTGCATATACCGAAAGCATCTGCACGAAATCGATCGCATAAGGCCTGTAGACCTTGCCTTCCTTATAGCACTCGTTGATGAAGATCATCATCTGTGAGATAGCCGTATTCAGACGGAGGTTCTCGATATCTTCAGAGACCTTCTTGACTGTGAAGTGATAGACATAATCCAGTTTGCCGTCATTCTCATCGTTGAGTTTGCTTTCATCAGTCATCAGACGATAGACTCTTTCCAGCCATCTGTGCGCACCCTCGATGCCCTGTGTCGACCAAGGCTTGTCAGCCTCCAGAGGACCCATGAACATCTCGTAGAGCCTCAGGGTGTCGGCACCGTATCTTTCAACGATGTCACTTGGATTGACGACATATTCCGGATAGCGTTTGCCCATCTTGATGCCATTGGAACCCAGGATATACCCCTGATGGACCAGTTTCTGGAACGGTTCAGCGCAAGGAGCCAGGCCCTTGTCATAGAGATAGTTGTTCCACATGCGTGAGTACAGCAGATGTCCGACCGCATGTTCCGGACCGCCGATATACAGATCGACCGGCATCCAGTGTTTCAGCAGTTCCTGATCCGCAAACTCCTTATCATTATGAGGATCGATATAACGCAGGAAGTACCACGAAGAACCGGCAGAACCCGGCATCGTCGAAGTCTCCCTCTTGCCCTTCTTGCCGTGATATTCGATATTCACCCATTCACTCGCCTTGTCCAGAGGCGCACCTGTCTTGCTCGGACCGTAATCGGAGAGCTCCGGCAGGATCAGAGGCAGATCCTCATCATCCAGAACACCGACAGTGCCGTCTTCATAATGGATGACTGGGATCGGTTCGCCCCAGTAACGCTGTCTGGCAAAGATCCATTCTCTCAGTTTGTAATTGACCTTCTTTTTGCCCAGACCTCTTTCTTCAAGCCATTCCAGAGTGGCGTTGATCGCATCTTCCTTATTCAGACCATCCATGAAACCGGAGTTGATGTGGATGCCGTCCTGTGTCCATGCTTCCTTGGAGATGTCTCCGCCCTCGAGGACCTGAATGATCTCGATGCCGAATTTCTTGGCGAATTCATAGTCGCGGTCATCGTGAGCCGGAACGGCCATGATCGCGCCTGTGCCATAGGTCATGAGAACATAGTCAGAGATCCAGATCGGGATCTTCTTTCCGTTGACCGGGTTGATCGCATAAGCGCCGGTAAAGACACCGGTCTTCTCCTTGTTGAGCTCCGTCCTTTCCATCTCGGACTTTGAAGCGCATTCTTTCTTGTAAGCTTCGACTTCTTCCCTCTTGTCGGCAGAAGTGATCTTGTCTACCAGCGGATGCTCAGGAGACAGGACGCAGTATGTCGCGCCAAACAGCGTGTCGCAACGCGTTGTGAATACGGTGAAGTCTTCATCGTGATCAGCGATCGAGAATTTGACCTCCGCACCGATCGACTTGCCGATCCAGTTGCGCTGGATCTCCTTGGTCGATTCTGGCCAGTCGATATCATCCAGGTTGGCCAGCAGCTTCTCGGCATAAGCTGGCATATCGATGATCCACTGTTTCATGTTCTTGCGAACGACCGGATAGCCTCCTCTTTCCGACTTGCCATCGATGACTTCATCATTGGCCAGGACACAGCCCAATTCTTCACACCAGTTGACCGGCATCTCGATCAGCTTGGCATAACCATCCAGGAAGAGCTGCTTGAAGATCCATTGCGTCCATTTATAGTAATCCGGATCAGAAGTAGAAACGACCTTTGACCAGTCATAGGAAAAACCGAGGCCCTTCAGCTGCTCCGTGAAATGCTCGATATTCTTTTGTGTGAAACCGGCAGGATGATTGCCCGTCTGAATGGCATATTGCTCAGCTGGCAAGCCGAAGGAGTCGAAACCCATCGGATGCAGGACATTGAAACCCTTCATCCTCTTGTAGCGGCTCACCACATCTGTCGCCGTGTATCCTTCAGGATGTCCGGCATGAAGACCGACACCGGAAGGATAAGGGAACATGTCCAAGGCATAGAACTTTGGCTTTGAAAAGTCTCTGATGTCCGTCTTGAAAGTCTCATTTTCTTCCCAGAACTTCTGCCATTTCTTTTCGATCGTCTTGTAATCAAACACACTCATATAGCTGACCTCCAACAAAATAAAAAGGTGATCACAAGGGCGCTATTTTGCGCGGTACCACCTTAATTTATCACTTTCTGTCCTTAACGCGGACCCACGATCAATCACGACATGAGGCGAGTTCACCAGTCTCCGCGTCCGCTTTGCACCAGACAGCGGCTCTCTTTTTCGTTTCAACTGACTACTATTCTCAAAGATTACTATTTAATCTTAATATTTTAGTTCCTGAATTTCAACCGGAAAGTTCCATTTCAAAGACCGCGTCTTCGATCACACAATAGGCGTGTTTGCCTTCCTCAAACAGCGACAGGATACCTCTAACGGTGATCATCTCTCCCTCTTCAGGAAAATCATCAGGAAAACGCAGTTTTTCCTGAGGCAGGAATTCGATACCCTGGGCACAGCACTGGGTATTGTCCTGTATCGTGACGGTGTAGTTGTACTGATGCGAAAAGCCGTTGAACGGCGCTGTGAAGATCCCGGTCAGGATGATCGTCTTTCCCAGATAGTCCTGAGGTTCCTTGATGATATTGATCAGCTGAGAATAAGCCATCGTATCAGAAAGATCTGTCAGATCAAGTTCCGGCATTTTCTGACTTTCTTTCCCGCTGCAGCCGCACAGCATAAGAAAAAGGATCAAAACGATGAGCTGTCTTCTCATACTTATCAGTATACCTTACATGTCGCGTCTTTCAGATATACGTACTCGTATTTGCCCTCCATATAGGTGTCCAGAACACCTTCCAGAATGATCTCCCTTCCCACAGCGGGATAGGCATCCTCATCCAGCAGTTTGAATTCCAGACCCGCCGAACAGCAGGCGGTCGCATCAGTCACCATGCAGACATGATAATAGGCATCCGTCTCCTCGATATAGAATTTCTGATAGGTTCCGATCAGCTTGATCCTCTTGCCCATATATCCCTCCGGATCATCGGTGATGTTGATCACGGAAGCATAGATGACAGTATCGGAATTCAGAGACAGATCGACATCTACTTCCTCTTTCTCTGTGATCGGATCCGTTTCAGGAACTGCGACCTCTTCTTTTTTAGCTGCAGAGCAGCCGCTGATCAGCAGCAGGAGCAGCATCAGTATACATATTTTTCTCATTTTCTTCCCACCACCCGGCAGATCGCAAGACCGATCACATCGACAGCCACGATCGTTGAACCGACCGGCGTCGAAAGAAGGATCGATGCAATGATGCCTATCAGCGCACAGCACACAGACAAGACCGCCGAAAAGATGCTGACAGCCTTGAAACTGGCAAAGACCGACATTGCCGAAAGGACCGGAAAGATCAGCAGAGCCGAGATCAGCAGGGAACCGACCAGGTTCATGGCCAGCACGACGACAATGGCAATGATGATGGCGATCAGCAGATTGTATCTCTCGGTATCGATGCCCGAAGCTCTGGAAAAATCTTCGTCAAAAGTGATCGAGAAGATCTTGTTGTAGAAAAGCACATAGACAGTCATCACCAAAATAGAAAGGATGATGGAAAGCCAGACATCCGACTTGCTGAGAGTCAGGATCGACGTCGAACCAAAGAGCGTCGTGCACACATCCCCGGAAATATTGCCTGAAGAAGGAAAGACGTTCATCAGCAGGTATCCGAAAGCCAGAGCCGCTGTCGAAATCATGGCGATCGCGGCATCTCCCTTGATCATCCCCCTGCTGCTTTTCAGAAGGACGACAGCTGCGACGATCGTGACAGGCAGCACGACATTCATGTCGTTTTTGATACCCAGAACGCTCGCAACAGCCATTGCGCCGAAAGCGACATGCGAAAGACCATCTCCCAGATAAGAGAAACGGCGCAAGACCAGTATGACTCCCAGAAGAGATGAAGACAGAGCGATCAGGACCGAAACGATCAGCGCATATCTCACGAAAGGAAACTGCAGATACATGATCAGATCGCTAAGCATGGTAGTCCTCCCTCATCTTCTTCAGATAAGTCTTTTTGTCATAGAAAGAATTGTGTTTCCCGATATGCAGGATGTGGGTCGCATCATCCAGGACATCTTCAAGATCATGCGTGATCATGATGATGGTCGTCCCGTCCTTGTGAAGTTCCCTGATCAGCTGATACATCATCTGTGAAGAAGCGCTGTCCAGTCCCGCGACCGGTTCATCCAACAAGAGGACTTTATCAGCGGCACAGAGCGCCCTTGCCAGGAGGACCCGCTGCTGCTGTCCTCCGGAAAGTTTTGAGAAAGAGGAAAGGGAAAGATCAGAGATCCCCATCCTCTTCATATTCTCCATAGCCTGGGCTTTCTGTGAGCTGCTGTAGAACGGTCTCATCCCGTTCCTGGATGCAAAACCGGACATCACGATCTCAAAAACGGTAGAAGGGAATTCGCGATGCGCACTGTTCTGCTGAGGAAGATAACCGACTTCGTTTTTCTTCAGGCCTCCCGAAAAGACGATCGAACCTTTCAATGGTTCATTCAACGACAACAATGTCTTCATCAGTGTCGTCTTCCCGGAACCGTTCTCACCGATGATACACAGATAATCTCCTTCATTGATACGAAAACTCAGATCGCTGACAACGACCTGTTTCTCGTAACCGAGGTCCGCATTTTTCACTTCTATACCGATCATGATCTCACTCCGCTTCCAAAGCCATCCTTAGGACGTCCAGGTTTTTCTCCATTATCGTGATATAAGACTCTCCTGTTTTGATCTCTGACTGCATGGAATCCATCTGCAGGATCTTCTGATCCTTATTTGCCGTATTCTCTATGACGGTCTGAGCGATCCTGGTATCGGAGCCCTCCAGACAAATCAGCACAGAAAGAGACAACTCATCAGTCTTCTGTGCCAGAAGTCTGATCGTCTCAAAAGAAGCCTCCGTCTCCGCTGAACAGCCCTTGAAAGCCGCATAGTGGCCGATGCCGTAATCATCACATAGATAGATGAAAGGAAACCGATCCGCAAACAACAAGACGTCTTTCTTTCCTTTTGAAACTGTATCCATGTAGCGCTCATCGAGATCCCTGAGTTCTTTCAGATAAGAATCCAGATTGCCGCTGAACAGGTCTTTTTCATCTTCATCTATCTCAGAGATCTTCTCGCAGATCTCTTCACAGACGATCATCGCATTCTTCACAGAAAGCCAAACATGTTCATCGGATTCAGGCTCCTGCTCCTCTTCTTCCTCTACGAATATGCCTTCAGAGCTCTCCTCTTTCACCCGATCTTTCAGGACATCCAGCAGATCGATCACGACCATATCGCTGTTTCCGACCTGCTTCAGGGCATCTTCCACCCATTCATCGGACTCTCCTCCGACATATATGAAGACATCACAGTCTGAAATGCTGACGATATCCGCAGCACTCGGCTGATAATTATGGAGATCCGTACTGCCATCGATCAGATACGCAGTATCAATATTCCCTGAACCGGAGACGATGTTCTGAGCCCAGTCATAGAGCGGAAAGATCGTCGTCAGGATCCTGATCCTGTCGCCCTTTGTCTCTTCAAGATCTTTTTCAGCCCCGCAGGCACTCAGAAGAAACAAAGCGGTCAGCAGAAAAACTGTTTTGATCAATTGTTTCATATTTATATTTCCTCCTGATATTTTTCTAAAACAAAAAAAATACCGGATCATCAATTATTCATCCTGATCCTATCCAAAGCACAGCCTTCATCCTTTCTGATGAAAGAAGGGATCGAAAGATCCTTCGAAATGCACAGGAAGGCCATGACAGATAAGACCGCAAAAGAAACAGATAAAGACTGTTTTTCCCTTTTATCCATACAGAAAGAAACAGAGCGGCAGATCGCGCAGTCCTCATGATCACAGTCATGATCCGCCTGTCTGGCTGCATAGGCAAACGAAAAGATCGCCATGATCGTCATCAAACAGACACAGAGGATGATCCGTGCCTTGTTTCTTCTGCAGGATTTTTTCATATTATCTATCATAACAGATTCGCCCGAAACTGTCTTTCACGATACAAAAAAACGGAACAGCTCAGCCATTCCGTCATCTGTCAGTTTTCGATGATCTCCAGTGCCTTTTGGAACTGGGTGTCCTTTTCCCTGTTGTTGGACAGTTCTCTTCTGGTCTCTGAAACGATGCTGTTGAAAGTCTGCTGATCGAGGATCTCATCCTCCGGCAGACCGCGATCGGCCTTATAAGTCCTCAGCGCATCCGCCAGCGAACGGTCGAAGTAGCCATCGCTTCTTTCGACCTCGTAACCCAGATAATCCAGAGCCTTCTGGGTCACCAGTACAGTATTGGATACGGAGTCATATTCATAGGTCTCATCATCCATCTCAAAATACGTCTGATAATAGATATCCGGCATCAGTACTTCCACATCCGGCTCTATCCCGGTCTTGTCGATCGAGACTCCATTCGGAGAATACCAGTAATATGACGTCAGTTTCAAAACGCCGCCGTTTCTCAATATCCTGTTGGTCTGAATGACCCCTTTGCCGTAAGTCGTCTCACCGACGATCGTCACATCAGGACACTTTTCCTTCAAAGCGATCGTGAACACTTCAGCTGCTGAAGCCGTATCCTTTGACACCAGCAGAACGATCTTCTTCAGATTCTCAAAATAGCGCGAATCCTTCGGTGTGACATCGACCGATTCGACACCATCTATCCCCTTCTGGCGCAGATAGACCTGATCAGGACCTATGAAAAGACCGCAGATATCTCTGACAGAACCCTGGTAACCACCACCATTCCCTCTCAGATCGATGATGATTCGGTCCTTATCCGGATAGGCATCCAGGTATTTGATGCACTCTTCACAAGTCGAAGCGCCAAAACTGTTGAGCTCCATGAAGATGTAACGGTCTTGCGCATAAGCGAAGACTGTTGAATTGACGACACCGCGGGTGACAGGAACATCAAAGACCTCAGTTCCTCTCTCGATCGTCAGGATCACATCCGTTCCCTCTTTGCCCAGGACCAGTCCACGGATCCCTTCGGTGTCCAGGCCGCTGACATCTGTTCCATCGATGCCGATGATGGCATCGCCGGCCTGCAGTCCGGCCTTTTCAGCCGGCGAAGAATAGAAGACCTTCATGATCAGCGCTTTGCTGTTGACGTACGAGTATTCCACGCCGATGCCGACGTAGTTGCCGTTGATGCTGTCAGAAAAAGAGTTCATCTCCTCTGCCGACATATAGGAAGTGTATGGATCGAAATCAAAAGCCGTCATGCCATATAAGGCTTTATCCTCGAGCTCCTGATCGAGATCCTCATACTGATCACCATAGAGCCAGTAACGGTTCATGATCTGCCTGATCTCCTGATAAGCAGTCACATCGTTGTTTCCTTTGTCGGGAATGCTGGAAAGTGCCCCGGCAATGAAGAAGCCCAGTCCAACGCAGAGAAGACAGCACAAAAAGAAGACGAGACCGATGGCTCTTCTCTTTCTTCTCTCTCTTCTTTCTGATCTGAGCGGGACCTTCTTCAGGTCATAGACGACTGTATTGTTCTCTTCCATTGTTTATCAACCCGGTAAGTATAATTCAGGATTCAGGATGCAAGGAGAAGGCGTACCGATCTCACAGCGGTTATTGTAGGCCGTCCGGCCTCTGCCGACTGAGAAAGTCGCATTCCAGCTCATATCCAGATACTCAGACAAAGTACCGCTTCCCAGACGGTACATTTCAATGTGGCAGTGCGGCCCGGTCGAAGAACCGGAATTGCCAACTGTGCCGATGACGTCGTCCTGGAAGACGAGATCACCGTAAGATACGTAGATATCCTGCAGGTGGAAGAAGATGAAACTGTACACCACACCGCTGACTTCGCACATCATATAGACCTGGTTCCCGCCGCCACTGATCGGTTCCCCATCATAGCAGCCCAGATATCCGTTGCCATAGCCGCCATTGGCTCTGATGATGACACCGCTCGCCGGTGCATGGATGTTCGTGCCCCTGGAAGCCGCGTAATCAACGCCCAGGTGCCATGCGCCGGACAGGAAGGTCGGATCATAGTTCCAGACGGTTGCGCTGATCCAGGAATTGTGGACAGCAGCGACGAATTCAGTATTGATGCCCAGGGAATTGACGACCTCCTTGAGTTCGGAGAACGACTGTTCGATATCCTCTTTCTGATTGTTCAGTTCATCGATCTGATACTGGATCTCCGCTTCCTTGGATTCGTAGTATTCCTGTATCTCGATCAGTTCAGCCTGCTTGACGACGATCTCCTCATAACTGACATCGAGCTCCGCCTTGGCAGTCTCCAGTTCGATCCTGTCGGCATTCAGCTGTTCGATGACCGCCAGAAGTGTCTGCCTGTCAGACTTGTCCTTGGAAATGATCGCTTCCACACCGTAGACTCTGCTCAGCATGTCGGAAAAAGATTTGGAACCGAGTATGAATTCCAGATATCCATTGAAATGCATCGACTTCTGCGTTTCGACCATCCTGTTGAGCACCCTGGCATTCAGAGCCTCGACCTTGGCCTCGTTCTCTATGATCTGATTCTGCAGATCCTCGATCCTCGTCTTCAGATCGTCGATCTGTATCTTCAGCGTATCGATCTCGACCTGAAGCGCCTGAGCCTTCTGCGAGTATTCCGCGACCAGAGCGGAGATCTTCTCCATCTGGCCTTCGCTCTCCTTGATCTGAGATTCGATCTCCTTGAGGGCCTTGCTTTCTTCACCCTTGATCTGCTTGTAAACGATACGGCAGGCATCCTTGTCCCTGTCTTCCACACACTTGTCATAGTCGCTCTTTTCTTCATAGTGATCATCGTCATCTTCTGCATAAACAAAACTTGTCCTACCGCTTAAGGGTAAGACGATGAAGACGATCAGGATCAAAGTAAAGAGCTTTCTGAAGATCATCTGGTCAACCTCAGATACTTGCACACAGAAATATAGGAACCCATGAAACCGACGAAAACGCCTATCACCAGCAATGCCGCAGCGACATAGACGACAAAAGGCATCACCGGGACCAGTGTGATGACACCGGCCAAAACACCGCCGGTCATTTCATAGAGCTTATAGTAGCCATAGACGATCAGAGCGATCGGCAGGATGGAACCAATGATCGAAATGATGATGCCTTCGACCAGGAAAGGAGCTCTGATATAAGAGTTCTTCGCGCCAACATTCCGCATGATCCAGATCTCATCCTTTCTCGTCGCGATCGTGATCTTGATCGTGTTGTAGATCAGATAGACGGCCAGAGCGACCAGAGCCAGGATCAGGATGCCACCGGCATTCCTGACTGAATGCAGGATATTGATCAGCGTATAGGTGTTGTTGCCGCCATCCTGTACGGAATCGATGCCATCCATCCTCTCCACATTGAGCTTGACGTTGCCCATATCGGAACCGTCAGCCACATAGATCAGGAAAGCATCGTGGAACGGGTTATCAGAACGGTAATACTCGGAGAATTCCACCATCTCCGGATACTCCTTGTTATAGAAATCGAACTCCTCATCCTTTGTCCGATAGATGACGCGGTCGACTTCTTCCATCGCCTCGATCTTCGTTTTCATGTTCGTGATGACGCTCGGATCATTGACCTTGTAATCGATCAGAGCGACCAGAGAGATCGACTGTTCGATCTCCTGTGTCAGATAGGCCATGTTGATCGCAAAGACACCGAAAACTCCTACCAGAAGCAGGGTGATCGTGACTGCCGAAGACGCCGAAAAAGCCATACCGAAATGGCGTCTGACACCTACGAAGCCTTCTCTGAGATGTCTGAAGAAACGACGGAAAAAGATCATTCTCCTCTGTCTCCTTCCTTCATCTGCTGGATGGCATCCAGCTGCATCGTGATCTCATTGATCACATGATCCTGAGCTTCACTCTCGGTCATCTTATCTTTTGAAACAGGAGCTTCCATTTCGATCGTCGCTTCCGGGACCGCTTCCTTCTCCTCTTTCTTCTCTTCTTCCTTGTTCGTCCTGATGACGCTCAAGCCCTGCTTATAGAAAAGCTCTCCTCTTGTACCGTCGTTGACGATGTGACCTGACTCGATCCTGATCGTGCGTTTTGGATGATACTCGACCATGACATCATTATGGGTGACGACCAGAAGCGTCGTCTTCTCTTCGCGGTTGATCTTTTCCAGCAACGTGATCATTTCATCCGTCATGGAAGGATCCAGGTTGCCGGTAGGCTCGTCAGCGATCAGAATCGCCGGACGCTTGGCGATCGCCCTTGCGATCGCAACTCTCTGCTGCTGACCGCCGGAAAGCTCTCTTGGCTTGGCGTTTGACTTGTCAGCCAGATCGACCAGCTTCAGAACTTCTCTGGTGCGCTTTTTGATCTTGTCGCCAGGCATATCCAGGACTTCCAGCGCATAAGCGACATTTTCAAAGACCGTCTTTTCAGGCAAAAGACGATAATCCTGGAAAACGACGCCGATCTTGCGCCTGTACAGGTAGACCTTTGATTTTCTCAAACGGCCAACATTGACATTGTTGACGATGACGCTGCCTCCGGTCGGAACTTCCTCTCCATCCAGCAGTTTGATCATCGTTGATTTACCGGAACCGGTCGGTCCCATGATATAGACAAACTCGCCATCTTCGACTTTGAGATTGACATTCTCCAAAGCGTGTGTGCCGTTCTTGTACTTCTTTGAAACGTTCTTGAATTCTATCATCCTATACATTGTATCACTATTACACAGATGCCTCAAACCGAGTCATATCGATTTTTCCCCCAAATCTGTTTTTAATGATAGAATAATACTTAAGAGGAGGCAGAGAAATGAAACTTATTCTAGCTATTATCTCGACAGATGATACTAAAGCTTGTATCTCCGCATTGAACAAAGCATCCTATCATGTAACACGTCTGGCAACGACCGGCGGCTTCCTTTCTTCAGGCAATACGACCTTGCTGATCGGCTGTGAAGACCGGGAAGTTGAAAAGGCTATCGAGATCATCGGCAGCGAATCTCAGAGAAGAAAAGAAGCTGTGCCGACGACGATGACGACCGACGTCTCATCTCTCGTCTCATATCCGATAGAAGTTGAAGTCGGAGGTGCTACAGTCTTCGTTCTCAATGTAGAAGAATTCAAGAAACTCTAAGAACTAGCAGCAACTAGTTCTTTTTAAAAACATGAAACAGTTCGCAAAAGGATTCAGGATCGGCATACCCATTGGACTAGGCTACTTCGCGGTCGCTTTTTCGCTTGGCATCGCCGCCGCAAATGCGGGACTGAATCCATTCCAGGGTTTTCTGACCTCTGCGCTGGTCCACGCTTCGGCCGGAGAGAACGCCGCATTCACCGCGATCAAAGAAGGCGTTCCCTACATCCAGATGGTCCTGGTATCCCTTGTGGCGAACATGCGCTACATCCTGATGTCTTTCGCTCTCTCACAGAAGATCGCTCCCAAAACAGGAATGATACACAGGCTCCTGCTTGGTTTCTTTCTGACTGATGAGTTCTTCGCTCTGGCGATCACACAGGACCCCTATTGTGACCCATATTATTCCTACGGTGCGATCAGTTTCGCGGTCCCCTGCTGGGCTTTGGGCTGTGCATTCGGCATCATGATGGGCAACATCCTTCCTACAAGGATCGTATCCGCTTTGTCTGTCGCCCTCTTTGGCATGTTCCTGGCGATCTTCATTCCGTCTGCCAAAAAGTCACGTCCCATCAGCATCCTGATCATCCTGAGCTTTTTGCTGAGCTATATCCTGTCCCGCTTCTTCGCCCTGTCTGAAAGCGCCGTCACGATCATCCTGACGATCGCCATATCAGCACTTGGCGCATTCCTCTTTCCGAGCAAAGAAGGAGGTGAAAGATGAGCAGGAACATCTACATCTATATCCTGACTGTCACAGTGACGGTCTTTGCGATCAGGGTCCTTCCTCTGACCATCATCCGCAGGCCGATCAAAAACCGCTTCATCCGCGACTTCCTTTACTATGTCCCCTATGTGACGCTGTCTGTCATGACTTTCCCGGCCATCATCGATGTCACTGCCAGCCCGGTCGCCGGCCTGATCAGCCTTCTGATCGGCATCTACGCCGCCTACAGAGAGATGGGGCTCTTCAAAGTCACCCTGATCTGCTGCTTCAGCGTCCTCATCCTTGAAACATTCCTATGATATTTCACTCAATTTTCCTGAAGCTCATCTATAATGAGATTAAGGAGAATTTTTAATTATGGAAATCACTAATTCGATCAAATATGTCGGCGTCAACGACCACAGGATCGACCTTTTTGAAGGGCAGTACAAAGTGCCTAATGGCATGTCCTACAATTCCTATGTGATCATTGACGACAAGATCGCGGTCATGGACACCGTTGACCAGAACTTCACGCACGAGTGGCTGGACAACATCGAGAACGTCCTGAACGGGAAAAAGCCTGACTATCTCATCGTCCAGCATATGGAACCTGACCACTCCGCCAATATCGCCAACTTCATGAAGATCTACGACAGTGCCTGCATCGTTTCATCTGACAAGGCCTTCGCCATGATGCAGAACTACTTCGGAACGCAGTTTGAAGACAGACACCTGATCATCAAGGAAGGCGATACGCTGGAACTCGGAAAGCACACCCTCCACTTTGTCGCCGCACCGATGGTCCACTGGCCGGAAGTCATGATGACCTACGACGCCTATGAAAGAGCGCTCTTCTCAGCTGACGGATTCGGCAAATTCGGTGCCCTCGATGTCAGTGAAGACTGGGTCGACGAGGCAAGACGCTACTATATCGGCATCGTCGGCAAGTACGGCAGACAGGTGCAGGCCGTCCTGAAGAAAGCTGCCGGTCTGGACATCTCCATGATCCTGCCTCTGCACGGTCCGTTCCTTTACAAAAACCTTCCATACTATCTCAATCTCTACAACACCTGGTCAAGCTACGAGCCGGAAAAAGACGGCATCGTTCTGTTCTACACCTCTGTGTATGGGCACACGAAGGTCGCTGTCGAGAAGATGGCGCAGAAGCTGAAGGAGTACAATGCACCGGAAGTCAAAGTCTATGATCTGGCAAGATGCGACATGTCTGAAGCGGTCGCAGATGCTTTCGCCTATGGCAAACTGATCCTGGCGACCACGACCTACAACGCCGATATCTATCCGTTCATGAAAGAATTCATCAACCACCTCACGGAAAGGAATTTCCAGAACCGCAAGGTCGGATTCATCGAGAACGGATCCTGGGCTCCTCTGGCAGCCAAGACGATGAAAGAAATGCTGTCGAAGTCACAGAACCTGACTTTTGTCGAGCCGGTCGTCCATATCAAGTCGGCCATGAACGACACCAATGCTCAGGAGATCGATGATCTGGCGAAAGCCATCTGCGTCGACTACCTGGCAAGAGACGAAAAGAAAGCCAACAAGAGCGACATGAAAGCTCTCTTCTCCATCGGCTATGGTCTCTATGTCGTCACCTCCAACGACGGAAAGAAGGACAACGGTCTCATCGTCAATACGGTCGCCCAGCTCACGGACAACCCATTCAGAGTCATGGTCTCCATCAACAAGGCCAACTACTCGCACCATGTCATCAGTCAGACCGGCATCATGAACGTCAACTGTCTCAACATCGAAGCACCGTTCAAGGTCTTCCAGCAGTTCGGCTTCCAGTCAGGCAGGAATACAGACAAGTTCAAGGATGAAAAAGAGATCCTGAGATCCGACAACGGACTCATCTTCCTTCCGCGCTACATCAATGCCTTCTTCTCACTGAAAGTGGAAGACTATGTCGACCTTGGAACACATGGCATGTTCATCTGCTCAGTCAGTGAAGCCCGCGTCATCAACAACGTCGAAACGATGACCTACACCTACTACCAGAAGAACGTCAAACCTAAACCGGAGACACAGGGCAGGAAAGGCTTCGTCTGCAAAGTCTGCGGTTATGTCTATGAAGGCGACACACTGCCGGATGACTTTATCTGTCCGCTCTGCAAGCACGGTGCAGCCGATTTCGAACCGATACAATGAAAAGAGCTCTGATGAGCTCTTTTTTTCGATTAGAATAGAAGTATGAAGAGGTATTACATCATCTATCAAGGCATCGTTCAAGGCGTTGGCTTCCGCTGGCGCATCATACAGATCGCCCGGAAATACGGATTGAGCGGCTATGTCCGCAACTGCGACAACGGTACCGTCGCCTGTGAAGTGCAGGGCGAACAGACCGACGCCTTCCTGGAAGAATCCCTGAGACCGGACCGCTTCGCCCGTGTCTATGATCACTCCATCAAAGAGATCCCTCTTAAAACGGGAGAAGACGGATTCACAGTCAGATTCTGAACTGATACATGATGATGGAAGCGGCCATCCCCACATTGAGCGAATCGATGTTGCGCATGTCGATCTTCATCACCTCATCACAGATTTCCATCAGTTCAAGGCGGACACCGCTTCCTTCGTTTCCAAGGATGAAAGCCATCTTCTCTGAAGCAGCTACCTCATGCATCTCTTTGGTGTCATTGCTTAGACCGGTGGCATAGACCTTGTATCCCATATCCTGCAGGCGCTTTGTCTCTTCAAGCAGATCTCGCCGCGACAGTTCCAGTGTATAGATGCCTCCTTTGCAGTTAGCGAGGCATTTTTCATTATAGATATCGGCACAGCCCTCTGACAGGACGACAGAACCGAAGCCGAAAAGTCTGGCCGCCTCCATGATCCTGCCGATATTCAGGGGATCCTGCAGGTGGTCCAGCATGATGATCCTGTCGCTTTTCGCCTGAACATCTTCTATCATTCCGGAGACGCCGACATGATGGAGACCTTCCCGGTCCGCGATCTTGTTCAGGACCTCCTGGGAGACTTCCAGAACATCATCGTGTTCAAAAGGCGCTTCACCGCAGCAGACGAGCTTCCGCAAGAGGCCTTTTTGCTTGGCAAGAAGGATCATATCCTCATCCAGAAGCAGAAAACGATCCTCACGATACTTCTTCTGATGAAGCTTCCTCAGTTCCTTGACTGTCCTGTTATCCAGCGAAGTGATCATGATCCCCGCCTCTGCTTTCTCAACAGGGTCGCTGTCACATCCAAAGCTGCGCAGGCATTCAACGCATTGCGGAAATCGGAACCATAGGAGATGTAGAGATAGTCGTCACAGAGTTCCAGAAGTTCCGCCGAAATGCCCCTCTTCTCTCCTCCCAGCAGGATCAGAGCCGGTTCACAGAAAGAAACATCAAAGATATCTCTGGAATCCTGCCCTCTGTACAGACCATAGAGATGATAGCCCTTTTCCTTATATGATCCGATCTCCTGCAGGGGATCCTTTGCGACACGGACATTCAACATATCATAAGCTCCGGCTGAAGACTTCAGAAGCTGGCTCTCCATGGAAGAGTAATCCCTGCTTGATAAAAGGACATTGCGGACTCCGAAAGCACAGAGGGTGCGCATCGAATAGCCCAGATTAAAAGGATCTTCGATCCCATCGAGATAGAAGATATCTCCTTCATCAAAACGATCATCCACCCTGTTTCCGGTCTGCGCCGCAATACCTCCGTGGCTTTTCCCGGAAACCAGAGCCTCTATCTCTTCCCGTTCACATTCCAGAAGATCCAGCCCTTTGTTTCGGATCAGTTTGCGGATGTAGTTGAAATCCTTGGTCTTCTTTTTCCTGTCGATATAGACTCTGAAGACCTGTCTTTTATCGTTCTGTATCGCGCTCTTGACGGCGATGGCACCTTCGATGATCATCTCATACCGCCTTCCTGATCATATCGCCATAGGCGGCAATGAACGGGACTCTCATATACAGCAGCTGTGTCGGCTTGTTTGCCAGATCGATGCTGACCCAGTTCTCATCAAAGATCAGTTCCGGCTTGAAACGCACATTGTCCAGATGCGGACCGAAAGCCTCCAGTTCATCGCCTCTGGCAAAGATGTTCTTCACCTCGACAAGGGCGATCGAACGTCTCTCATCAAAAGCGTGGACGAAAGCGACATAGTCATGGGTGACTCCGGCTCCGTTGACGCCATAGAGATGCCTGCTGTTATCGCAGTCACCGGAAAGGAAGCCGTCATTGCTCGGCCTGTTTTCAGCCTTGTTCAGTTCGTTGTCATACCAGGCCAGACGCTCTTCAGGCAAGGATCCCTTTTCATAGATCTCATCGATCATCTTCCGGTAGGTCTTCACGACCTGACCGATATAGTATTCTGATTTCATGCGCCCTTCGATCTTCAAAGAAGCGACGTTGCATTCGATCATCGATTCGATGTAGGCCGATGCCCTCAGATCCTTGGAGGACATGGACAGCAGACAGTCCGGATCCGAGATCAGGGTATCCCCGTCATAGAGTCTGTATTTCCAGCGGCAGGAATGGGCACAGCCGCCTCTGTTGGCATCACGCAGCGTCATGCGATTGGAAAGGACGCAGCGTCCCGAAAAATTCGAACACATGCCGCCATGTATGAAGACCTCAAGCGGAACGGAAGACTTGCGGCTGATCTGTCTGATCTGTTCCATCGAAGCTTCCCTGGCCAGGACGACGCGATCCGCACCAAACCGCTTCAGGGTCTTCACAGCCGAAGAGTTCAAAGAAGACAGCTGCGTCGAAATGTGACACTCCATGCGAGGTGCTTCCTGTCTGACGATAGGGATCAGTGCCAGAGAAGAGATGATGACCGCATCGATCCCGATCTCTCCCAGAAAACGCAGATACTCTCTGATGCCATAGTAATCATCATCATGAAAGACGATGTTGACCGTGACATAGACCTTGGCGCCATACTGCTTTGCGAAAGCGGAAAGCTCCTTGAGATCATCTGTTGAAAAATTGGAAGCCCGCGAACGCAACGAATAAAACTTGCCGCCCACATAAACGGCATCTGCTCCATACATGATGGCGATCTTGGCCTTGTTCAGGTCCTTCGCCGGTGCCAGAAGTTCGATCTTATTCATCTTTGCTGATATTGGTCTTCAGATAGAGATAGCCGGAAGAATAGCTTTCCGGAAAATTGTGATAGAAACTGTCTTCGATGAATTTCTGATTCGGCGTGTTGATCCTGCGGTAATCCCGGCAGACCTGGGCGATCATGTTTTCATCGTTGATGAAAAGCGTATCGATGATCCCTCTTCTCAGATAAGGCCTCAGTTCGCTGATCTCAGAAAACATCGTAAAGATATAATCGCTGTATATGAAAGTGCCCTCTGCATCTTCAACGACAGGCATCCTGTATTCCCTCTGTTCCTCGACAAGTGCGAGAGTCTCCTTGCCAAAATAGTCGTATTCCTTTCCGATCTGCCTGAAATAGTTGCTCAAAAAACGCCGTTTGGAATAAGACATGCGCAGATGTCCGAATATCTGCATGTCCACTCTTCCCGAATGGTTCTTCAGGATCTCTCTGACTTCATTCAGAGTGAGCTCCCGGGAAATAACGACCGAATCGATCCCCTGGTCCAGCATGAAAGCACTGTCCAGAGAATTGCACAGCACGGTCTTTCCATCATAGATCAGTTTCGGGATGAGACCGTAGGACCTCGCTGCATCATAGATGCCCAGATCATGGAAATAGATGCCATCGACATCCATCTCATCGATCATATCCAGATAGTCATAGAGCAGGATCTTCTCATCTTCGGAAATGAAATCATCCATGGCGATATAGAACTTCTTGCCTGACTTTCTGCACAGGCTGCAGACTTCCTTCAGATCCTCTGAACTGAGATGGTAACCCGTCGTAAAAAAACGGCCGCATATCACGCCATCGGCAAAAGGAAGGATCTTCTGAAGCAGTTCCGCTTTTCTTAAAGTCACCAGCAGTTCCATGATTTCATTTTACTGTAAATAGGGCATAAAATCATATTTACCCATTAAAAAGGCCGTTTTTACGGCCTCATTACGATTTGTTCGCTTCTTTGTTGACCTCGCGCATATGCCTGCGGCGATCCAGATTGGTCAGATAACGCTTTCTCAGACGGATCGAATCAGGCGTCACCTCGACAAGCTCATCATCATTGATGAATTCCAGAGCCTCTTCCAGAGAGAAGACCCTGGCCGGGACCAGTTTCATGGCCTCATCATTGCCTGTCGACCTGACTGCCGTCATCTTCTTGTTGACGGTCGGGTTGACCTCGATATCCTGTGTCTTGGAAGAGACACCGACGATCATGCCCTCATAGACCTCGGTCTGCGGCGTGACAAAGAGCTGGCCTCTCTCCTGCAGGTTCCACAAAGCGTAAGTCATCGCTTTGCCGGAAGCCATGGAGATGAGCGCACCATTCGGTCTCTGAGAGATCTCACCGACGAACGGTTCATAAGCGATGAACTTCCTCACCATGACGCCCTCGCCCTTGGTATCGTTGATGAATTCGGAACGGTAACCGAGCAGACCTCTGGTCGGCACATGGTAAATGACCTTCGTATAGGAACCCTCGTCCTGGATATCGATCATCTGGCCTTTGCGCAGATTCAGCTTGTTGATGACAGTGCCGGAATACTCATTCGGCACGGAACAGATCACTTCCTCGATCGGTTCGTTCAATCTGCCGTCTATCGTCTTGAAGATGACTTCCGGACGGCTGACCGCCACTTCATAGCCTTCGCGGCGCATGTTCTCAAGAAGGATCGAAAGATGGAGTTCTCCGCGTCCCGATACCTTGAACGTATCGGTCGTGCCGGTGCCTTCGACCTTGAGACCGACGTTGGTCTCCAGTTCCCTCTCCAGTCTCTCTTTGATGTTGCGGCTGGTCACATACTTGCCTGACCTGCCCTGGAAAGGAGATGTATTGACCATGAAGTTCATGGACAAAGTCGGTTCTTCGATATCGATCTGCGGAAGCGGTTCATAGACACCTTCCGGACCGATCGTATCTCCGATCTCAATGTTCTCGATACCGGAGATCATGACGATATCGCCGCACTGCGCTTCGCTGATGGCGGTGCGCTTGAGACCCTGATAGTTGTACAGATTCGCGATCTTGCGATTCTCTTTCTTGCCGTTATTGTTGCAGACAGAGATCATCTCATTCTGTCTGATGATGCCTGCATAGACTCTTCCGACGCCGATCCTGCCGATGTAATCATCGTAAGCCAGCGCTGAGACCTGCATCTGCAGAGGCTCATCCATCCTGTCGGGATACGGATCCACATGGGAAACGATCGTCTCAAACAGCGGATTGATGTCATCATTGGAATCACCAGGATTGTATCTGACGATTCCGCTTCTCGCTATACCATAGAGGATAGGGAAATCGAGCTGATCATCATTGGCGTTCAGGTCCAGGAACAGATCATAGACCTCATCGATGACCTCGTTGATCCTGGCGTCCTTCTTATCGATCTTGTTGATCAGAAGGATGGGCCTGAGCCCCGCTTCAAGAGACTTCTTCAGAACGAAACGCGTCTGAGGCATCGGGCCTTCCGAAGAATCGACCAGCAGGATGACGGTATCGACCGTCTTGATGATGCGCTCTACCTCGCTGGAAAAATCCGCATGGCCAGGCGTATCGACGATGTTGATCTTGTAATCCTTGTAGTTGATCGAACAGTTCTTGGAATAGATCGTGATCCCTCTTTCTCTTTCCAAGTCATTGGAATCCATGACCTGAGCGACGACCTCTTCGTGTTCGGAAAAAACATGAGACTGCGCCAGAAAAGCATCGACCAGGGTCGATTTTCCGGCATCAACATGGGCTATAACAGCCACATTTACGATCTTTTTGAATTCCATACCTAATTATTTTATCATTAACCGTTTGAGTTTCAAGAATTTTGTGTTAGAATAATCGTATGCACCGATGGCGGAATTGGCAGACGCGTATGATTCAGGTTCATATGGGGCGACTCGTGCAGGTTCAAGTCCTGTTCGGTGCACCATTCAAACATGAAAGTTCCTAAAAGGAACTTTTTTTATACTATAATGGTGACGTAATAAGAGGTGCGCCATGAAAAAGATCCTTATCCTGTTGCTTGCGCTGTTTCTGAGCGCCTGCGGAGCCAAGACTCCCGCCTGGGAAGAAGTCAAAGACAGCTTCCTCGTCCTGGAAAGCCAGGCCGCAGAAACCGCTGCTGCCAACGAAGACTTTCTGGCGGCCGACTACAGGTCGCTGCTGAAAACGGTCAGTGAAGGAACGGAAAACCTGCGCAGCGGCGTCAAAGAGGAAGACGAAGAGAACGCAAAGACGCTCTATCTCAATGCCTCCCTGCTGGAAGAGCTCGTCAGCTCCTGTGAAGGCCCTCAAGCCGAAACGCTCGCGCAGCTAGGCAAAGATCTGAAACAGCTGATCATCGCCGCATATGATAAGAGTTCTGATTTCGATCAGCTCAAGGCAAGCCTCAGTTCTTCCCTGAAAGAGATCGAGGAACAGGACGATACAAGCTTTTCCTCTGTAGAAAAAAAGAAAAAGATCCTCTGGGCACAGGTCAAAGAGGAATACGAAGATCTTGCTGCCAGGACGATCGAAGAACTGCCTTGGCCAAGCGAAGTGACGGAGATGCAGCTGGAAGGATACAAAAACACGATCTTAAACAATTGTGAGCTCATCAGAAAAGGCGTCCATGAAGACAACAGGATCAACGCCGATGTGATCTATGAGGCTGCCACCGCCTTGCATGAATACACCTACCGCATGAACAGCGTCGAAGCCGACAAGGTCAACCGCTTTGCGATACAGGCCTGTCAGTACGTGGAAGAATGCTACGGCGAGAAGATCGACGATCCCGACTACGACTTCGACAGTGCTGCCGGGCAAGCGGCAAAGTGGACCCTCTCCCTCTGGAACGAGCTGGTCAAACTCTTAAATATGTAAAAACGATGCCTCATCCCTTATAATATGGATTGAGGCATTTTTATTGAACCAATTAAGGAGGGACTTATGGCAACTGAAAAACTGGTTCTTTTGCATTCCAATGACATGCACGGAGATTTTTTAGCTGAACCCAAGAACGGCTACCATGAAGGCGGAGTCTCCTTGCTGTCCGGTTTCGTCAAACAGGTCAGAGACGAGGAAAAGAACGTCCTGTTTGCGATCGCCGGAGATATGTTCAGAGGTTCGATCATCGACAGTGAATACAAAGGCTTCTCGACCATCGAACTGATGAATTTCCTGGCTCCCGATGTCGTCACATTGGGCAATCACGAGGTCGATTACGGCCTTGCCCATCTTCTTTTCCTGGAGAAATGCGCGAAATTCCCGGTTGTCAACGCCAACATGTACGTCAAGACGAACCACACGAGGCTTTTCAAGCCTTACGAGATCATCGATGTCAACGGACTCAAGGTCATGTTCATCGGCATCATCACTGAAGAAGTCCTGGCTTCGACCAAAAGTGAAGAGATCATCGGCTCCTTCATAGACGTCTGGGAAGCGGCAAAACAGGTCGGTGTCATCATCGATAACTACAAGACGACCCGGATAGATCTGACGGTCCTGCTGACGCACATCGGATTCGACAAGGATCAGCAGCTTGCTGAACTGCTGGACCCGAACTGGGGCGTGGACCTCATCATCGGCGGCCACACGCACACCTTCTTAGAAGAACCATGCATCGTCAACAACGTCCCGATCGTTCAGGTCGGTGTCGGAACAGACCAGATCGGCCGCTTCGATATCGAGATCGACACGGATGAACACAAGATGAACAGCTATGAGTGGAAGTGCATCCCGGTCACATCTGAATACTGCAAAGCGGACCCGATCCTGGAGGAAGTCCTGAAGTCCTACAAATCGCGGACAGACCGCAAATACACGAAGATCGTCACAAACTTCAAACGGCAGCTGACCCATCCGAGCCGCTATCAGGAGACAGAACTGGGCAATCTCTTTGCCGACCTTCTGCAGGTCGACTCTTCCTTTGAAGTCATGCTGATGGGATCGGGTTCGATCCGTCACAAAGAGATGGGGCCTATCGTTCAGTATCAGGATCTGAAAGAATGTCTGCCATTCAACGCACCGGTCTACATGCTCGAAGTGAGCGGAGAACAGTTCCGCCGCATGATGAAGTTCATGCTGAGAGATGAGAACCTGTCTGAAGGCGCTCATGGAGAGTTCTATCAGGTCTCCAAAGGCATGAAGATGGTCTATGACCGCAAGAAACACGAATTTGAGGAATTCTCGCTCAATGGCGAAGAGATCGCCGATGACAGGATGGTGAGGATCGCCTTGCAGGATTATCATTTCAAGAACTTCACAGAGTTCTTCAATGTTCCTGTGGAAGAAGTCCTGGCCAACAAAAAAGCCCGCATGGTCATCACCGATGACTTCTCCATCTTTGAAGAGCTGCTCTCTTCCATGAACAATATCGATTCCCACGTTGAAGGAAGGATCACGATCAGATAAGATCAGACGATCAAAAATAAAAAAAACAAAACGGTATGAATCATCATACCGTTTTGATATAAAACCGGACCGGACCTTATCAGAGAATGGGAGCCATTAGCGGATTCGGAAACTAATATTTTATTCCATGAATCAGCCCGGACGATCTTACTCATCATCACACCCCTCAAACAGAGAGTTCATATCTGTATGAAGAGCTTTCGCCAGCAGGACCATCTCCTTAGGACCTGCTACCTTTTTGTTGTACAGGATTTTCTGCAAATCGTCAACAGGAATATGACTGATATCGCTCAAAATGTGCGCATCGATCCCCTTCTTCTCCATGATCTTCCTGAGATTGCCAACGAACGGATCATTTTTCTCTTTTATCTGCATCATCCTCATCTTCCCATAATTCAATATACGTGAACTTATATTTCAATAATATCACGATTTCTCAACCTAAAATCGATTCTTCTTTTCGAGCGGTCGGTTTGCTGGCCATTCACTGCAATTATGATGTTATCATTTGCTTATGGGGGATAAATCACTATGGCAATAGGCGATCGCATCAAAGAAGCAAGGATCAAAAAAGGGATGACACAGGAAGAACTGGGCGACATCATCGGTGTCACCAAATCGGCAGTCACCAATTATGAGAAACACTCCCGCGGTCTGACTTCCACTATGATCATCAAGCTTTCAAAAGTCCTGGATGCGGAACCAAATTATCTGTTTCAGGATTACTTTGAACCGAGCGATTTCTATTTCAACATCGTCGAAAAAGACATCATCAACGATTACAAGAGCCTCGACAACTACGGAAGAAAAAGTGTCCGCGATCTGCTGGACAACGAAAAAAACAGAGTCATAGAGACCAGAAACAATCTCAAGATCCTCCATCGTCTCTTCTATCGGGATCTCGACGATTTCTTCGAACAGAACACTGCGCACGCAACGGAATACGGACTGCCTGATATGCCTGAATTCCGCTCTGTGTCCGCCATCATCGTCATGAACGACGACTCGATGACACCGATCTTCCAGAAAGGTGATCTTCTTCTGATCAACAGGATCGATCGGATCTCATATGACGATATCGGCCTGTTTAAAAAAGCAGGCAGCTACTTCTTCAGAAGAAGAGGTATCGATGAACTGCTTGCTTCGAATAAAGAATACGGACCTATCCCCTACGATGAAGATGTCATCTGTCTGGGAAAGATCATCAGAAAGTTCTGAATGCCGAAAGGCATTTTCTTATTTCTTTTCCTTTTCCTGCTTGCGCTTATCATTGATGATCTTCACATGTTCATCCGTGATAAGCGTGACACCGTTCTCCTTTGCCCAGGCGATGCAGCCGTTGAGGACCGTCTTCAGGAATGGACGAGGCACCTTGACAAAGTTCTGCAGGGCTTCATCGGTGAATCTGATCTCCGGATCACAGCGGTCAGCCGCATAGCGGATCGAAGAGAGATCGACTTCCTTAGGAGCCGGGATCGGTTCAGCGATCGGCTTTCTGATGCGCGGGAACTGCGTATACCAGAAATTCGTCGAATCACGGTAACCGTAATCGACCGGTACTCTCGGGAAGTCGTTCTTGCTGACGCCGTTGACGATCGCATCATAGTAGCGTTCCTTCATCAGGATCTTATCGATATACAGAATAAAATGAGCTCCGTATCTGGAAGTGATGCCGTTGAAATCGTTGTATGGCCCCGGATGTCCGTCATCGATATCCTCGGCCCTGAACTTGTCCGCTCCTTCCAGATGGCTCGCCCAGGTGCATTCAAAGACCTGGTAGGCATCTGCGATGACCTGCGGTCTTTCCTTGTCGGCGGGATCAGCCAATCCATCCTCCATCGTGAAAAGAAGCGGCTCTTTCATCTTTTCCTCACTCGGTCCCGGGAAACCCAGACGCACCGCTTCCTTGAAATACTTCTTTTCATCCGTGATGAAATTGATCGCACACTTGTGCGTCCTCATGATGTTCTGACAGGTATTGGATGTGTTGCGGCACTCAAGGACCATCGCATATCTCTCTTTTCCGGCAATGTAATAAGGGAAACAGAGAGAATAAGAACCGATATTCAAAGTCCCATCAGGATTGACAGTGCTGATGCAAACAGTCGGCATAGGAAAAAAAGACGATGTCTGATAGAAATTATCGACGATCCTCAGGTCTTTAAATGAACTCATTTCAAAAAATCTCCTTAATCTACTACTTTTATTTTACTAAAATGTTTTTATTTCAGCACAAAATATTCTATAATAGTATTACGCGCACCAGTGGCGGAATAGGTAGACGCGCACGTTTGAGGGGCGTGTGGGAAATCCCATGCGAGTTCAAGTCTCACCTGGTGCACCATTCACAAACGAAAGACACGGACTAATCCGTGTCTTTTTCTTTGCATTTTTCTCTGAGTCTTTCTTTCAGAAGCAGATAACGCTGATACTTTTCTTCCTTGCTGAAATGTTTCTCCCTATCCTGTTCAACGCTCTTCCCGTAGTCGAGCCTCTTCTCAAACTGCTCACTCGTCAGATCGAAGATCCTGTCTTCCAGCACGTTGAAACAGTGATACGATCCATCCGGCAGTTCGATGCCATAGACCTTTCCGCCCAGGATCTCCTGGACCAGGAAAGATGTGATCGAACACTGGCCCAAAGAAGGATTCCCTTTTGACCAGTCATCGGCCATCCTCGGCGCACAGGTCTCATAAGACCAGCATTCCTTCAAGGCATCATAAAGCTCAAAGACGTTTCTGATGCCGGGATATTCCGGGCAATCTACTTCAAAGTCTGCCTTTTCCCAGCCGTAGAAGCGATATCTGTGCATGGATCTTTCCGCACTGAAGCCCTCAGGAAAACGTTTTTTCAGTTTTTCGATGTTGGCTTCCAAGATCTCGCTGAGATCGATATCCAGAGCTGTCGCAGCCTCCGCCAGATACCAGGCGATATCGCCCAGCTCTTCGATCATCTCGCTTCTGTTGAGATCGTGGCCCTGAAACAAGTGTTTTTTGACCAGATCTGTCGCCTCACCCGATTCAGCGGAAAGGCCCATCACCGCATTGATGATGATCTTTTCTTTTTCGATCTGCGGATTCAGAGTGGTCATCGCCAACTTCTGATACTCATTGATTTCCATCGTTCTGCCCTTCTTTTCTCTTCAGATATGCATCATAGAGACTGTTCTTGGAGACATGATATCTTTCCGAAACTTCACTGACCGCTTCTCTGGAACGGCAGCCCTCGGCGATCAGCGCATCGACTTCCTTCAGGAGCACATCGATCTGTTCCGTTTCCTTTTCTTTGCAGCCCTCTATCAACAAGACCATCTCACCCTTGAGATCCTTGAGTTCACACAGTCCGGACAAAGTATCCCGATAGAACTGTTCATGCAGCTTGGTCAGCTCCCTGGCAAGACAGGCTTTGCGGTCTCCAAAGACCTCCAGAGCCAGTTTCAAGGTCTTTTCGATGCGATGTGGAGCCTCATAGAAGATGAGAGTATACGGAAAATCCTTCAGACTCTCCAGTTCTTTCTTTGCCTGGGAAGACTTGGCATTGAGAAAACCATAGAAAAGATAGTGATTCGTCGGCAGACCGGACGCTACCAACGCATTGAGAGCGGCATTGGGACCGGAGATCGTGATGATATCAAAACCGTTTTCGATGAC
This sequence comes from Erysipelotrichaceae bacterium, assembly GCA_024681275.1. The sequence goes on along the minus strand of JAILBD010000121.1, from coordinate 20,958 downwards.
CTCGTTGACCAGAAGGTAACCGGGATCGGATATCAGCGGATAACCCGCATCCGAGATCAAAGCGACATCTTCTCCTTCTTCCAGCAGTTTTAGGATGCCCTTTGACGATTCCCTTTCATTGAAATTGTGGTATGTGATCATCCTGGTGTGGATGTCAAAATGGCTCAGCAGTTTCTGCGAGTTGCGCGTATCCTCGCAGGCGATCACACTGACGCTTCTCAATATGTTCAGAGCCCTCTCAGAGATCTCGGAAAGATTTCCGATCGGGGTGGCAACAAGAAAAAGTGCAGCCTTTTTACCGAGCGGCACTTTCTTCTCCTTTATTCTCTTTTTTGACCGGTTTATTGTATTTGCCCTTGGCGATCAGATCATCCAAAGAGATGAAGATCGCATGATCGGGATTCTCCAGTTTGCAGTTCTTGGCGATGACATTCATCGAAGTGATGCGGAATCTCTCGCCCTCATATTCCACCTGAGAGTTGAGCTTCGGAAGATCCTTGCGAAGATCCTTATAGACATCATCTTCGAAACGCAGACAGCACATCAGGTTTCCGCACTGACCGGAAAGCTTCTGGATGTTCAGTGCCAGCAGCTGGTTCTTAGCCATGTTGATCGAGATCCTGTCGAAATCACCGATGAATCTGGCGCAGCAGAGTTCTCTGCCGCAGACTCCGATCCCCGATACCATCTTGGCTTTGTCTCTGGTGCCCACCTGACGCAGATCGATGCGGCAATGGAAGATCGAAGCCAGGACTTTCAGCAGTTCACGGAAATCGACTCTGTCATCAGCCAGATAAGTGAAAGTGATCTTGGCTCTGTCCAGGGTGTATTCCGCAGAAATGACGTTCATATCCAGATGAAGATTGTCCGATTCCTCCTGACAGATCCTCTTCGCCTCAACAGAATCTTTCTTGTTTCTTTCAAACTGCCTCCTGTCTCTTTCGTCAGCCTTGCGGATGATCGGTTTGATCTCCATGGAAACATTAGGCTTGTCAAAAGGATCGGAGACGACCATCGCGTATTCAACGCCTCTTTGCGTCTCGACGACGACCGGATCGCCGTTTCGGATCGAATCATCGGTCGTAGAGAATGTATATGTCTTGTTTGTGGTTTCAAATCTTACTGATATATATTTAATGTTTTCTTCCATAATTCACCTTCAGATATATGATATTATCTCATAGCTGATCGCGTCAAACAGCAGTTTCCGCTCCGCATTCAGGGCGATCTTATCCTGTCCTTTCACAAAAATATCCAGCAGCCTGCCGGCATCGTGATCCCTTATCTTGGCCAGATAGCCATCATACTGGACCTCATTCATGGGCTTCCCCTGCAGGGCATCATTGATCATATTGATCATGATCGACATGTAAAAGTCCACGCATTTGCGGAAATCATCCCTGTCTTTATACAGCGTGTAGAACTCCTTATAGAACAGCACAGGCAGGTACTGTTTCTCATCCAGACTGTCGATCGTCCTGAAGACGAAATCCTTGGCATTCAGATAGAAAGGATCATTCAGATCGAATTCCGGATCGTAACTGTGCAGGATGTTGCTCAGAAGATAGGCATCGATATGATCGAAACCTCTCTGTTCATAAAGGCTGATCAGATAGGAAAAATCCCTGGTCAGAAACGGGATCTCCTGACAGCGGGAAACGATCGTCGGCAAAAGATCCTCTTTCCTGTCCGTGATGAAGATGCCATAAGTGTTGCCGCTGCTTGGCTCTTCCATGAACTTGAGGATCATGTTCAATACCTTGTTGGATGCGTTGTTGATATTGGCAAGGATGTAGATCTTTTTGCCGGAAGATTCCAGAGAAGTCCTGGAGAACTCATCAAGGATGTTCTCTATATCATCTTTTTTGATGCTGCTGCTGTAGCCATCGACGAAGATCACGTCAAAGTAACTGTTCTTTCTGATCCTCCTGCATGTCTCACAGGTCTCACAGGCAAAGCCATCCCCACCTTCCACGATCGACTGGGCAAGAAGATAGGCAGCCTCGATCTTCAAAGGACTGTATTCACCAGAAAATAAGTAGCTGTGCGCTACCCTTTTCATTTTCAATGCATTCAAAAGACTCTGATACGCGATGGGTTCTTTGTCTTTAAGCTCTTCCTTTATCATTGATCAGATCCAAAATCTGCGCCATTGACGCCTCTATGACCTCATCCAAAGACCTGGATGCATCCACGATCCTGATCCTGTCTTTGAAACGGCGCAGGACCTCCCGGTAACCCTGAGAGACCCGATGATGAAAATCGACAGATTCCTGATCCAGGCGGTCCTTGAACGCACGATCTGAAAGCCTGCTGAGACCAACTTCCTCATCGACATCCAGATAGATCGTCATGTCCGGATAGGTGTTATCGATCGCAAACAGATTGATCGAAAGCACCTCGTCAAAACCAAGCTGCCTTCCGTAACCCTGATAAGCCAAAGACGAATCCACGAAACGTTCGCAGATCACGATCTTGCCGTCTCTGACAGCCGGAAAGACCTTCTCCACCAGATGCTGACGGCGCGAAGCCGCATAAAGCAGAGCCTCCGTCTTGGCATCCATCATCGTATTCTTGGGATCCAGGATGATGCTGCGGATATCTTCCGAGATGGCGATACCGCCCGGTTCTCTGGTGTGGATGACATCATAGCCAAGCTCCTTCAGTCTCTCGCAGACCGCTGAAGCAACAGTCGTCTTGCCGGAACCATCCGGTCCTTCAAAAGTAATAAACGATCCTTTCATCAGTTCAGTTTCTCCGGTTTAGGCATAAAAGTACGCTCTACTGCATCCATGATCTGTTTCTTGATCATCTCGTACTCATCATAAGTCAGATCGATGTCATCCGGTCCCGCGATCTTCACTGTTGCAGACGGTGCGGCATTCAGCATCAGAAGGACATCTTCAAGCTGTTCGTACAGTTCGATCGGCATCAGCGCAAAACGCTGTTTTCCATTCTCGTCGATGAATAAAACATCACTCTGCCTGAGCGCTTCCAGATCTTCCCTGATCTCGTAGAGTCTTTCTATATCGATATTCATATCATCCATATTATAGCACTTATATGGTCCCGTCTCTTTTTTCACGCACGATGTTCATGAACGTGAAAAAATCCGGAATGGACCTGATATATTCATAGCTGTTCTCGACAGCCTCATAAAACTCTTTCTGTGCCGGATCGGAATAATCCAGGTCCCAGAGGTGATCGATGTAGGAACTCAGTTCGATGTGATCGAACATATCGTTGGCGACCTCCTTCGCCCTTCTTTCATCATCATGTTTGAGAAGTGTTACGACCAGCATGATATAGGCATTGACCGAAAAGTCTTCCGCTTCCGTGTAAAGGCGATAGAAATCATCGGCCTCTTCAAGACGCGCATAGAAGACTGCCAATCGGTCGCAGTTGTGCCGATCCAGACGGTTCGTCAGCCTGGTGATCGTCCTTTGGACCTTTGCAGCCCTGGTATAGTTGCGGATATCCAGAAGGAACTCCGTATAATACTCCATGATCCTGATAAAAGCAGCCCTCTGATAGCTTCCCAGATCACCGTAGCTGCCGATCTGTTCATAGTAGGATCTGAAACGGTAATCCAGAAAGACATCCTCTGTCATGATGAAATAGACAAAGAACGCCTCCAGACATAAAGGGTCATATGAAAACGCCAGATCCACCCTCTCCTGCAATGGCTTTCTGGACTCGAACATCGTCCGTATCGCTTTGACCGAATCGGGGCCGGCATCTTTCGCGATGCTGTATCCTTTGAGATTCTTCTTCTGAAAGAAGTTCAGCAGATACTCCTCGTATCCCTCATCGTCACCGTTATATCCGTTGACGAGATCTTCGTAATCAGCCATCCAGTCCGTTGGCCTCCAGATAATACATCATGGCGATCGTCTTCGCGTCATCGATCTGGCCATTCAGGATCAGTTCCTTGATCTGAGAGAACGTATACTTTTTCAGCTCGATCCGCTCATCCGGATCGAAATGCTGGCCGACGAATCCTGCAGCCTTCGCATAGTATAGATGGATTCGCTCTGAACAGTAGCCGCAGGTCGGAATGATGGACCCCAGTTTCCTGATGCCCTCAGTCTCGTAACCGGTCTCTTCCGTGACTTCTCTCAGGATGGCCTCATCGGGATCTTCCCCTTTCTCGATCTTGCCGGCCGGAAACTCCAGCATCTCCTTGCCCAGACTGTAGCGATACTGGCTGACCATGAAATAATGATCGCCTTCTTTCAGGGCAATACAGACTCCTCCGTTATGCAGGACGACCTCTCTGATCGATCTGCTTCCATCATCCAGTTCAACTTCGTCTCTGACGACATGGATCACTTTTCCGTTATAGATCTCTTCTCTGCTGACTTGTTTTTCCATCTTCAAGCTCCCTTCTCAGCTGCGCCGGGTCACACACTTCTATTTTACTATTTATCGCTGTGATTTGCCTCTGCGTTACGATGCGGTCGAGCCGATGTCTTCTTGCGACGATCTGATCCAGACCGGCTTCAAAATCATCGCATTTCAAAGCCAGCCTGATCTCATAACAGGAGACATCGATCAGCTCCAGAAGACAGGTCAGGATGGAAACGCTCCGGGAGAAATCCTCCCTGTCCAGAACAGCTGACAAAGCCATGATGCTGTGATTGCAGGCAAAACCTCTGATCTTCCCATCCTGGCAGCAGTTCAGCAGGACACTGATATCCCTGTCCCCCACACCACCGCTGACCGCTTTCATCAGCACATCCTGCGAAAACAGGACTTTCATCTTTTCGCCTTTCCCTTCAGCTCATCGGAAAGATATGTCCTGCTCTCACTGATGGCCATTATCTTCGCCAGTATCTTTCCGTGTCTTTCGATATAGACCTCTCCATTCTTTAAAGTCAGATCCAGATACTTACCGAATCTGTTCTTCATCTGCGTTGCTGTAACGATGATCATAAATATACCTCCGTTACATTATTTGCAGAAAAAAACAAAAATCCTCACCAAAGTTAAAAAAAGCGGTCATATCCGACCGCTGAAACACAAAAACGATATCTGACTAATCTCCCGGCAGATAGAAGACTTTCTCATCTCCCTTTGAGAACATGTATTCTCCTCTGGCATAAGTCTGCACATAATCGGGATCTTCCAGCTTTTCCTTCGTCGAAGTCAGAGAAGCATTCTCATCACGCAGCGCCTCCAGTTCAGCCTCTACGACTTTGGCCTGCTGCTGCAGTGTGAACATCATATAGATCTTCTTCAAAACACCTGTCAGGATCGTGATCGCCGCAACGATCAGGACGATAGAGATCAGCTTGGAGACGATGCTGTTTTTCTTTTTCTTGCCCTTTTTCGCCATACATTCATTATATAACAGAACTCTTTCTTTTCTGCAAGTGCTGAAAAAGCCGCCCATGTTGAGCGGCTTCAAAGTCTTTATTCCAGTTCGAAAGCACCGGTATACAGCTGATAGTAGGTCCCCTTCATATCCAGGAGCTGCTGATGCGTCCCTCTTTCGATGATGCGCCCGTGATCCAGGACCATGATCGCATTGGAATTGCGGACCGTGGACAGACGATGGGCAATGACGAATACCGTCCTGCCGTGCATCAGATTGTCCATTCCCTTCTGAACGAGCGCCTCCGTACGGGTATCGATCGAAGAAGTGGCCTCATCCAGGATCATGACCGGCGGATCGGCGACAGCCGCTCTGGCGATCGAGATCAGCTGACGCTGACCCTGCGAGAGCTGCTGACCGTTGCCCGTCAGCATCGTCTGATAGCCATCCGGCAGACGGGTGATGAAATCATCGGCATTTGCCAGTTTGGCGGCAGCGATGCACTCTTCATCCGTCGCATCCAGTTTACCATAGCGGATATTGTCCATGACCGTTCCGGTAAAGAGATTGACATCCTGCAGGACCATGCCAAGAGATCTTCTCAGATCCGGTTTCTTGATCTTGTTGATGTTGATCCCATCATATCTGATCTTGCCATCCGGAATATCATAGAAGCGGTTGATCAGATTGGTGATCGTCGTCTTGCCGGCACCTGTCGCACCGACGAAAGCGATCTTCTGACCCGGATGGGCATAAAGCGAGATATCGTAGAGGACCTGCTTGTCAGGCTCATAAGCGAAGTCGACATCCACCATCTGGATATCGCCTTTCAGTTCGACATAAGTGGTCGAGTGATCGGACTGCGCATGGTAGTGTTTCCATGCCCAGAGACCGGTCTTTTCTTCACATTCATGCAGTTCGCCATTCTCATCCTTATAGGCATTGACCAGGGTGACATAGCCCTCATCTTCTTCGCTCTTCTCATCGATCAGAGCGAAGACCCTGTCAGAACCGGCCAGAGCCATGGCGACCGTCGAGACCTGCATGGAGATCTGCGACACCGTCTGAGACAGCTGCCTGGACAGCGCCAGGAAAGAGATGATCACACCGATCGAGATCGGATCAAAACCCGTCAGCGTCAGATTCCTGACACCGGCGATGACCAGAAGGCCACCTGTGATCGCCAGCAGGACATACATGATGTTGCCGACATTGCCAAGGATCGGCATCAGCATGTTCGCTGTGGCATTTGCCGTATTGGAATCTCTGAAGAGCTGTTCATTGAACCTGTCAAAATCTGCCTTGGCATCCTCTTCATGGTTGAAGACCTTGACGACCTTCATGCCCTCCATCATCTCTTCGATAAAGCCTTCTTCTTTAGCCAGAGAACTCTGCTGGGCCTTCATGTATCTGGCGCTCTTTCCGCCGAAACGCTTCGTGATCCTGAACATCATGAAGACCACCAGCCCGACGACCATGGTGAGCCAGACAGAATAATTGAGCATCGTGAAGATCATGACTGAGATCGACATGATCGACTGGATCAGCTGCGGAATGCTCTGAGCCACCAGCATCCTGATCGTATCGACGTCATTGGTATAAGTCGACATGATCTCGCCATGCGTGTGTGAATCAAAGAAACGGATCGGAAGCGTCTCCATGTTGTCGAACATATCATCACGCAGATTCTTGATCGTTCCCTGTCCAACGACAGCCATGATCTGCGGATAGATGGAAGCGCCAAGAACACCAAGGATATCGATCATGATCATCGTCACGATGATCTGCATCAGCAGTCCTGATACAGCCGCAAAACCCTCAGACATGCCCGGGATGATGACACTGTCGATCAGCCTGGCCATGTAGGAATTGACGATGACATTGGAAATGGCGGAAACGATGATGCAGATCAGCACCAGGAACAGCCTGAAATGATAAATGCTGTAAACGTATTTCAGCAATCGGAAGAGCGACTTCATATCGATCTTCTTGTCAGTGACGTATCTTCCTCCTCTAGGCGGCATCAGTCTTCCTCCTTTCCTTTGGTCTGAGATTCGTAGATCTCGGCATATATTCCATTGAGCTTCATCAGTTCATTATGATCTCCGTGTTCCACTATCTTTCCTGAATCCAGAACGATGATCTGGTCGGAATCCTCGATCGAAGAAACGCGCTGGGCAATGATGATCTTGGTCGTATCAGGGATCTCCTCTCTGAACGCCTTTCTGATCAGGGCATCCGTCCTTGTGTCGACCGCGCTGGTCGAGTCATCCAGGATCAGGATCTTCGGCTTCTTCAACAGCACCCTGGCGATACACAATCTCTGCTTCTGACCGCCCGACACATTGGTGGCACCCTGCGTCAGGACCGTATCGTACTTATCCGGCATCTGCTGAATGAATTCATCCGCCTGTGCCAGCTTGCAGACTCTCTCGATCTCCTCATCGCTGGCTTCCTTGTTGCCCCATCTGAGATTCTCTCTGATCGTACCGGAGAAAAGGACATTCTTCTGCAAGACGACCGACACCGCATCGCGCAAAGAGACCAGGTCATAATCCTTGACATCCACGCCACCCACATAGACAGCTCCTTCTGAGACGTCATAGAGGCGGTTGATCAGCTGGATCAGCGTCGTCTTGGAAGAACCGGTAGAACCCAATATACCTATCGTCTGACCGGACCTGATATCCAGATCGATATCCGTCAGGGCATTTCTTTTGGAATGCGGATCATAACGGAAAGAGACATGGTCGAAAACGATGCTGCCGTCCTTCACTTCTTTTACACCGTTCATAGGCGAAGAAAGACTTGGCATATGTGTCAGGACCTCGCAGATCCTGTTCGCTGCCTCGGCTGAGAAAGTGATCTGAATGAAGACCATTGAAAGCATCATCATGGAAACCAGGATCGCCACACCATAGCTGATCAGAGAAGAAAGCTGGCCTGTCGTCAGTTTCGTGCCGACGGAATCGATGATCATCAGAGCACCGAAATAACAGATCAGTTCCTTGGCCGTCTTGATGCACAGCATCTGCAATGGATTGTTCAAAGCCAGTATCCGCTCGGCCCTGGTGAAATCGCTCCTGACTTCCTCGGAAGCTCTGTTGAACTTCTCGATCTCATAGTCCTCTCTGACAAAAGATTTGACGACTCTGATGCCGGCCACGTTCTCCTGCACGGAATTGTTCAAAGCGTCGTATTTCTTGAATATCCTCCTGAAGATCGGATGGGCGGTCTGGAAGATCAGATAGAGACCAATGCCCAGTACCGGAATGATGCCCAGGAAGATCAGTGACATGCGATGATTGATCCTGAAAGCCATGATGACCGAAAAGATCAGCTGCAGGGGTGTCCTGACCGCCATTCTGATCAGCATCTGGAAAGCCATCTGGATCTGCGAAACATCATTCGTCAGCCTGGTCACCAGTGAGGAAGACGAGAACTTGTCGATATCCTCAAACGAAAAATCCTGGACATGATAGAACATGTCCCTTCTCAGATTCTTCGCAAAACCGGTCGAAGCCTTTGCTCCGAATCTGGCAGACATCGCTCCGCAAAAAAGCGACAGCATCGCCAGCACCAGCAGCATGGTCCCATATCTGATGACGGGATCCAGGCTCTCGCCTGTCATCTCATCTATCAGCATCGCCATGATCGTGGGGATCAGGGTCTCCAGAAGGACCTCGCCTACCATGAAGAGCGGTGTCAGTATCGTTTCCTTCTTGTATTCCCCTATCTTATCGATCAAAATCGCTATCATACCAGTAAACCCTCCTAGCCGTTGACATTTTCATACACCTTGTTCAGAAGGCGGAAAAGCTCCTGCGCCTCTTCTTCGCTCAAGCCCTTCAACATCTTTTTCCTGTTCTTCTTTCTCGATTCCTCCATGTCGTGTGAAAACTGTTCAGCCGCCTCTGTGATCGTCACGATCTTGTTGCGCTTGTCATTCTGATCCAGGGCAGTTTCGACATAACCGTTCGCTTCCAGCCTCTGCACCAGTCCGACCATCGTCGGATGAGAGACTTTCATGACGTCCTGCAACTGTTTCTGAGACATGGATCCCCCGTTTTTCATCAGCTGGAAGAGGACCTGAGACTGCGAGAAAGTCAGATCATGGATCTTCAGCTGGGCATCGATATCCGTTTTCACCTTGTTATCGATCCTGTGGATCAGAAAACCGATATTGAGATCCTTTTTCATACCAGGCTCCTTTCTGTAGCACACTACTTGTAGCATGCTACATGTAGTACGCTACATATTTTATCTCTTCCCGCATCCTTTGTCAAATGATAAGAAAGCAGGCCCCAGGCCTGCCCTCAAAATTCTGCTTTTTCCTCTTTCTTTTCTTCCAGGACCTCATACATGCCGAACGCCTGTTCCTTGGAAGCGGTCTGGCGCACTTCCAGGACTCTGATCAGGATCTGCCGATGTCCGAAAACGATCAGCACCTCATCGCCCGGTTTGACCTCACTGGCCGCCTTGGCGATCTTCCCATTGATGAAAAGGCGCTCATTGAGTGCCAGCTGCTTTCCGATCTCTCTTCTTTTCAGGATCCTTGCGACCTTGAGATACTTATCGATCCGCATTTTTCTCCAGTTTATCCAAATTATCGACCAGTTTCAACATCTTCGAAACATTTTCCTTCTGATTGTCCAGAGACACTGCGAGTTTTGAATTGCGATAGGTGATGACCATGTCCTTGGAAATGGAATTGACGAACTCAAACAGTTTCACACCATCGATGCGGTCAGAATATTCCTTGGACAGGACGATCGTGAATCTGCCTTTGATATTGCTGACCTTATCGATCAGATTCAGGTTGCAGAGCAGTTCCAGCTTCTTCTTGTCAAAAAGCGCTTCGACCTCTTTCGGCAGTTTGCCATACTCATCCGTGATCTTCAGATAGTAATCGAAAAGATCTTCTTTGTTATCGATATCATACAGTTCGTGATATAAAGAAAGCTTATCGTAATCATTGTCCGAGAAAGAATCCGGGATATAACTCGAGATCGGAATGCTGACATTCGTCCGTGTCTTTTCCTCTTCTTCCGTTTCGATGCCCTTTGCCTTCTGGATCGCCTTGTTCAGCATGGCCAGATAGAGATCCAGACCGACATTGTCGATGAAACCGGACTGTTTCTCGCCTAGCAGATCGCCCGCACCTCTGATCGTCAGGTCGCGCATGGCGATCTTATAACCCGAACCCAGAGAAGTGAACTCCTTGATCGCTTCCAGACGTTTGGTCGAGCTTTCCGTCAGCTGTTTCTTCTCCGGGATCATCAGATAGGCATAAGCGATGCGGTCGGATCTGCCGACCCTGCCTTTGATCTGATACAGTTGGGCCAGACCGAAATTCTGGGCGTTGTCCACGATGATCGTGTTCGCGTTCGGAATATCCAGTCCCGTCTCGATGATCGTCGTGCAGATCAGTACATTGATTTCGTTCTGATAGAAGCGGTACATGATGTCTTCGATCTCTTTCCGGTCCATCTGGCCGTGTGCCACTCCGACTCTGGCATAAGGGAGCTTCTGCTGGACCTTTCTCGCCAGCGAATAGATCATCTCCACATTGTTGAACAGATAGAAGACCTGACCGTCCCTCTCCAGTTCGCGCATGATGACTTCCTCGACCAGATTCTCGTTCTTGTGAACGACGTAAGTCTGTACCGGATAACGGTTGTTCGGCGGCGTATCCAGCGTTGAAAGACCGCGTATGCCGATCAGCGACATCTGCAAAGTCCTCGGGATCGGTGTCGCCGACAAGGAAAGGACATCGATCGAATTCTTCAGTTCCTTGATCTTTTCCTTATGTTCCACGCCAAAACGCTGTTCCTCATCGATGATCAGAAGACCCAGATCCTTATACTCGATGTCCTTGGACAGGATGCGATGGGTGCCGATCAGGATATCGACACGGCCTTCCTTCAGATCCCTCAGTATCTTCTTCTGACGATCCTCGGGAATATAACGGTTGAGCACCTCCACACGGACCGGAAAATCCTCGAACCGCTTCCGGAACGTGTCAAAATGCTGGAAGGAGAGGATGGTCGTCGGACACAAATAAGCGACCTGTTTGTCGTCATTGACCGCCTTGAAAGCGGCTCTGATCGCCACCTCGGTCTTGCCGAAACCGACATCACCGCAGAGCAGCCTGTCCATCGGCTTTGCCTTTTCCATATCTGCCTTGACCTCGGCGATCGCCTTGACCTGGTCATCTGTCAGTTCATATTCAAAAGTGTCTTCAAATTCCTTCTGCATCGGTGAATCTTCTGAGAACGCAAAACCGATGTCCGTATCTCTGACACTGTAAAGCTCGATCAGCTTGGCAGCGATATCGTTGACATTTTCCTCGACTCTTCTCTTGGTCTCCGCCCATTCCTTGGAACCCAGCTTGTGCAGTTTGGGAACGACGCCTTCCTTCGAGACATATTTCCTGACCAGAGAAAACTGCGACAGTGGTACCAGCAGCTCATCGTTGCCCTTGTAGATGATCTTGAGATAATCGCACTCCACGCCGTTGATGACTCTGGATTCGATCGCCACGAACTGTCCGATCCCATACTGGTCATGGACCACATAGTCGCCCCGCTTGAGTTCCTCATAGGAATTCAAAGCCCTCGCTTCGCCATACCTGTTGGCATAACGGCCGCTGCGCGGACGGTTCTTGAAGAGCTCCTTGACCGTATAGACAGACAGGTCTTCTTCCGCGATCGTGAAACCGCCATAGACGTCTCCATAAGCCATATTGATGCCCTGGGACAGATCGCCTGTGCAGATCGAATAAGGGATGTCCATCTTCAGGAAAGAATTGACGATCTCCTCAAAATGCTTCTCATCCACGACGACCAGCTTATAAGCACTCTTCTCGTTCTTCAGGACGTTGGTGATGTAGTCGATCGTTCCATATGGGAAATCGATCTCAGAGATCCTCGGGATCTGGGAGAACGGTTTTCCTGTAAGCAGATCCCTTTGCGCAACTTCCCTTTTGAATTCTCCAAATACATAAAAACGCAAAGGAAGCTTGTGCTCCTCATGCATCTCCTGTATGTATGTGAAAGTCTCATCGCTGAGCATCTTCAGATGCGCGTCGATCTTCTCCTCATCCGAAAGATAGATGCACGCATCAGGGAAGTAGTCCTTCAGATGAGCCCTCTCAAAATAGCAGCAGTAGAAGTATTGGGACTGACGGTAGATATCGGAACTGATGTATTCCAGATCCAGCTCCATCTGCCCGCTCTCGGCAGGAACGTTCTCTTTCAGATAGCTCTTCTCTTCGTCAGAGAAGAAGACATCTTTGGCGAAACAGATCTCCGCTTCATCGATCCTCTCCAGAGTCCTCTGGGTCTCATGATCGAAAAGACGGATCGAATCGATCACATCATCAAAGAATTCGATACGCAAAGGCTTGTCATAGTTGACGGAAAAGACATCGACGATAAAGCCTCTGGAAGCAAAAGTCATCGGCGTCTCGACGTGGTTCGTCTTTTCATAGCCGAGTTTCAAAAGCCTTTCGATCAGTTCTTCCCTGTTCAGCACGTCATCTCTTCTGATCGTGATGAGCTTCTCCTCGAGTTCCTCCTTCTTTGGAAGATGTCGGATCAGACCATAAGGAGAACAGAGGATGATCTTCAGCCGATCGGATCTGATCATCTTATAAAGGCTGATCAGACGGGCGGCTCTGTTTTCAAATGAAGAAGCGATCTCCTCAGCCCGCATCGATTCTTCCGGTAGAAAAGCCGTGATCTCATCATCATCAAAATATGAGACCAGGATATCTCTCATGCGGTTAGCAAGATAGGCATTCTCTTTGACGACGATCAGAGGCCTCTTTGAATCCCTGGCTCTGACCGCCACTTTCAAAGCCTCCTCAGTCAGAGAGTTATAACTTAAAAAAGAATGATCTGCATCATTCGCTACTTTTTCAACATACTGTAAGATATCCTGATTTTTCATCAATTGAATTTGGACATCACCACATCAAAATCATGGTCAAAAGCATAGATCAAGGCATCCGAACCCTTGTCCAGGACTTCGGAAAGGATCTTCTCATCCTCTTTTGAAAACCTTCCCAGGACATAGTCCTTCGTATCGATGTTTTTGTCGTTGGAGATCCCGATCCTGATCCGGTCGATCTTCGAAGTGCCGAGCTGCTCGATGATGTTGCCCATGCCCTTCTGCCCGCCGGAAGAGCCCTGGCTGCGCAGACGGAGCTTTCCAAGAGGCAGATCCAGATCATCATGGACCACGATCAGATCCTTTACATCGACATCATAGAAATGCATCAGAGAAGAAACAGAAAGACCGGAGAGATTCATGTAGGTCTGCGGCTTTGCGATGATGATCTTCTCACCCTTGTGGCGATAGATACCATACTGCGCCTTGCACTTGTTTTTGTCAAGAATCACACCGAGTTTTTCGCAAAGTGCGTCAATGAGTAAAAAACCCGCGTTATGACGAGTTTTTACGTATTCATTTCCCGGATTTCCCAGACCTACGATCAGCTTCATTTCCCTTCGTTCTCTGTCAAAGGATCCTCATCTGTCCTGGCTGTCTTAGGCAGATACTTCTCATAGATCTCCAGATCATTGAGGTAAGATCTGCCGATGGCTGTAGCCGCAAAAGAATGGAGATCTTCCTTGTAGTAATCTTCCATCGGCTCGCCTGAATAAGCCAGTGTGGAAGAAGCGAATCGTTTGTAGAGACCGATCAGATTCTTTTCATATTCAAGACCGGCATAACCGCCATCCAGCATCGAAGAAAGGAACTGAACACCGGCATCTTCCTTTTCGCACAGTGCGTTGTATATCGCCTTGGCAAGACGATACTCGACCCTGTTCTCCAGCTGATCAAGTTCAAGGACCTTCTCATAAAGCGTGTTCAGGACATCGAACTTGGAGAGCTTTCTGGCCTTGGCAAGATCCATGTAAAGCCAGATGAAGATGTCATTGTTCATCGCCATCTGCTGCTTGGAATAGTTTCCCTTGCGGTAAAAGATCTCTTTGAGATCGATCGCCTGGGCAGTCGCCACGGCATCTTCCTGCCTGTCGAGCTGCTGATAGAGCTTCAATACCAGACCCTTGTTCTTGTATTCAGCTGACTTTTCGTTTTCAATATAGCGGCAGGTGCGATCATATGCCCCTTCATTGCCCGCCAGCATCTCCTTATAACAATCGATATATTCCTTATTGTGTCTGTAACGGCCGATCAGTACGATATTGCGGTACATGACATAAGCCAGCAGACAGAACATCGCTACAAAAAACAGTAATTCCATATTTCTATCATCTCCCCTGATTCAAATAATATTATAACCCAAACAGCATATGATAATTTTCGTTAAGCTGTTTTTTGAAAGCCTCCTCATCCAGCCCCAGTTCCTCACAGATCTTCCGGCCGGTGTAGACCACATTTGCCGGTTCATTGCGCTTTCCCCTGTTGGGAGCCGGCGTCAGATACGGACAGTCGGTCTCTATCAGCATCCTGTTCAAAGGAACGGCTCTGATGACCCTCAGCAGTTCCTCGTTCTTCTTCCAGGTCACCGGACCGGCGATCGAGATGTAAAAGCCGAGTTCCACGAAAGCACGCGCCATCTCAGCGGAATCGGAATAACAGTGCATGACGCCTTTAACAGGATTCTCCTTCAGGATCTCATAAGTGTCATCTATGGCATCCCTGCTGTGGACGATGATCGGCTTATCCAGACTCTGCGCCATTCTGACCTGCTGCGTGAAGATCCTCTTCTGAATGTCCCGGTTGTCCTTGTCCCAGTAGTAATCCAGGCCGATCTCGCCGATCGCAACACAATCATCATCAGTGAAATGAGAGGCAAAGTTCCTTATCACTTCATCATCAGCCGCACTCGCATCGCCCGGATAGATCCCCAGAGAACGCTTAAAACAGATCCTCTCATCCCTGATCTTCAATGCATATTCATAGTCCTCGATATAGGAAGAGACGATCATCGCCTTACGAACATCGTTTCTGACCATGTTCTCCAGGACCTGGTCCAGGTCATCCCTGAACGCTTCATCGTTGATATGGCAGTGTGAATCGAGCCAGTTCATCATTTACCCAGACAGAAGTTTCTGAACATGTGATCGATCAGATCCTCCTGATATTCCTTTCCAAGGATCTCGCACAGATAGTGATAGGCACTGTCCAGATCCGTTACCAGCATATCGGTACTGCTGACCCCGATGTTCTCATAGAGGTCTTCCAGCTGCTTCAGGCACATCTTCATCAGCGCGATCTGCCTTTCATTGTTCAGGACATCCTCATCTGCCAGTGAGATGTCATCTTTGTATTTTTCATTGAGATACTCGGTCAGGGAAGAGATGTCCCTGTTGAGAGCCGAGATCGAGATCTCGCCTTTTTTGTTGAGATCAGACTTGTTGTAGACGACGATCATGTTGCGGTCCTTATAGCGCTCCATGAGTTTCTCATCTTCTTCATCCATATTCGAGGCATCGACCACCAGGATGATCAGATCCGCATCTTCAACGGCCTTCATCGTCTTCTCAATGCCGATCCTCTCGATCTGCTCATCCGTATCCCGGATACCGGCAGTATCGATGAGATTCAGCGTCACGTTCTTCAGACTGACTTTCCCTTCGACCAAGTCCCTGGTCGTACCGGCGATGTCTGTCACGATAGCCTTGTCTTTTTCCAGCAGCGCATTCAGCAGCGAAGACTTGCCGACATTCGGTTTGCCGATGATGACCGTGCTGAGACCATCCTTGACGACCCTGAACCGCTCGGCCTTATCGATCATCACCCTGATCTCATTCAGCCACTTTTCCACATGCGGCCTGATCACTTCATTGCTCATCTGCACTTCATCTTCATATTCCGGATAATCGATATTGATCTCGATCATCGCAATGATATCCTTCATTTCCGCAATCAACGGTTCAACGAGCCTCTGTACCGAACCATTCATGCCCCGGATCGCCGAACGTGCCTGCAAGGCGCTTTCAGCTTTGATCAGATCGTTGATCGAATCCGCCTCTGACAGATCGATCCTGCCATTCAGATAAGCGCGCTTTGTGAACTCACCCGGCTGTGCCAGCCGACATCCGCTTGCCAGCAGGAGGTTCAGGATCAGCCTGGTCACATAGACACCGCCATGGCAATTGATCTCGACCATGTCCTCTCTGGTGTAGGATCTGCCCTTTTCAAAAAAGGAGATCAGCACCTCATCGATCATCTCCCCGCCGTCATGGATGTGGGAATAGACGATGGTATTGGGTACGATCTTTTTCACATCCGAGATCTTTCTGATCACATCAAAAGCATCGTCACCGGACATCCTGACGATCGAGATCGCCCCATCTTTCAGCGCAGTCGATATCGCGCAGATCGTATCATTCAACATACACTACCATTTTATATTAATTTTCCATTTTGTTATAGAATTAAGTCGAGGAGAAACGACATGAAAATACTCATCGATTCCGCAGATATGGAAAAGATCCAGGAGATCTGCGAATACTTCCCGATCGCCGGTGTGACCACCAACCCGACGATATTGTTGAGAACAAAAAAGGATCCTGATATCATTCTGAAACAGATCAGATCTTTTATCGGAAACAGGGAACTGCATGTACAGGCGGTCGGAGACAGCTGCCAGGAATTTCTGGATGATGCCAAAGCCATCATTGATGTGCTGGGCAAAGAAGTCTTCATCAAAGTCCCGTCCACCAAAGAAGGCTACAAAGCCATGAAGATACTGAAAGCGCAGGGCTATCATGTGACAGCGACCATCGTCTATTATCCGGACCAGGCGCTCCTGGCGTCCGGGATCGGCGTCGACTACATCGCTCCCTACTTCAACCGCATCTTCAAGGAAGGGATGGACCCGGTCGCATCCTTCCTCGGCATGAAAGGCATCATCAGCACCACTTCGACCAGGATACTGGCCGCTTCATTCAAGACACTTGATCAGGTGATAGAAGCGGCAAAACTGGGGATCGATGCCATGACGCTGTCACCGGACATCTTTGATCAGATGATCGCTCATCCGCGCATCGACGAGGCACTTGACAGGTTCAACAGCGATTTTCACGAACTGACAGGTACTCATTCTTCACTAAAAGACATTCTAAAATCTTGAAAAAAGAGTACTTCACATTTTAAAATGTAAGTAGAAGATACATTTACAATCATCATAATAGGAGGAAAAGCATGGGCAAGTATGTAATCAAGGTTGCCAACAATGGCAAGTACCATTTCAATCTCGTCGCCGGAAACGGTGAATCTATCCTTTCATCTCAGATGTACGCCGCAAGAAAAGGCGCTGTCAAAGGTATCAGAAGCGTCATGAAGAACGCTCCTGAGGCACCGGTCGTTGACCTCACCGCCAAAGAGCCTGTCGAAGCAAAGAATCCTAAATTCGAGATCTACGAAGGCAAAGACGGCAAGTGCTATTTCAGACTCATCGCTGCTAATGCGAAAGCGATCGGCAGATCTGAGGGATACAACTCCCTGGCAGCTTGCAAGAACGGCATCAAATCTGTCAAGAAGAACGCAGAAGCCGAGATCGAAAAAGCCGCTAAGAAAGAGTAGATCATCCTTTTCACTCAAACAGAAAAATATCCTGCAAAGGATATTTTTTTATAAAGAAAAATGTCCACCTCAGTTCTTCCGCAGAACTATGATGGACATTTTCATTATATCAGTTTCTTATCTTTCTATGCGATAACTAACTTAAGATCCTTGCGATCAGACCTTCGATGATACCGAACAGAGAGAAGTCCTGTCCGCCGTACACCAGCATCCATGGCTGAATGGTGTTGTTGAAGAAGTAAGCACCGAAACCGACCAGCAGGACCATGATGATACCGTTGAGCGCACAAGCGATGATCGTGCCTCTGATGCCGCCCTTTGCGTTTGCGACGATAGCGGCACAGCCGTTCTCGAAGAAGCAGGTGAAGATCAAAGGAATGATGACCGTCGGGAACATGCCTCTGGTGACCAGGATCGTGATCGTTGAAGTGATGACTGCAACGATGAAGCCGATGATCAGAGAGTTAGGACCATAACCGAAGAGTACCGGGCAGTCCAGAGCCGGAATAGCACCCGGAACGACTTTTTCGGCAATGCCCTTGAAAGCCGGAACAATCTCCGCGATCAGCATACGAACGCCCTGCAGCATGACAGTGACACCGACACCGAAGTAAACGGAATGCGTGAACCAGTAGCTGAAGAAGCTTCCGCCGTAGCCGAATACTTCAGCAGGTGACAGGCCATTCGCTGAAACGACGAAATACATGATGATGTAGACGATCGCGATCGCGATGGAACCCGTGATAGAGACTTCTCTTAAGAAACCTAAAGACTTCGGCAACTTGAGGTCTTCGCAGCTCTTTGACTTGTCACCGACCAACGGTGCAACAAGACCGGCGATGACTGAAAGAGTCGTTGTCGGGTGACCGATCGTGAAATCATCCTTGCCCGTAACATCCTTGACCAACGGTCTCATGAGGTTTGGAGCGACGATCATATACAGAGCTGTAAAGATCGCAGCCAGACCGATCAGTTTTCCGCCTGTCAGACCGGCATCAACACCCGCAGCGATGAATACATATGGGAACCAGTAAAGCATATGGCCTGTAAGGAACACTGATTTCCAAGGTGTGAAACGGGCGACCAGAAGGTTGATGGCAAACGCCAGGATCATGACGATACCGATCTGGGTGCCGTACTGACCGCCGATATCGATCGAAGCCGGAGCTGAAGCATTGCCAGGCATCAGCGTGTTGAACGCCGTAATGATGCCGTCGATCGAATTGCCGGTGATCAGACCTGTACCGGTGTTGAGGACGAAGAAGCCGATAGCTGTCATGATCGTTCCTCTGACGACCTCTGAAGCAGACTTCTTCTGCAGGATCAGGCCGACCATTGCAACTAAGGCAAGGAAGATCGCACCCTGACCAAAGATCTCATTGATGATGAAATTGAGAATTGACATAAGTAGCCTCCTTTTCTTATTTACTTATTTTTCCCCAATCAAAAACTATTTCAGACTATCCATATAAGCTTTGACTTTTTCTTCCACTTCGCTGCTGTCCATGAAATTCTCGATGATGGTCACTGGAACATCAGCTCTGTCGATGATCCTTTCAGCAAGTTCCCTGGAAATAAAGATGACATCGCACGGATTCGAAAGGCAGGTGCCGACATCACCGCAGAACGTATCCGCTTCAAGATCCAGTTTCTTGAGGATATCATCGATCGCCATCCTCAGCATCAGAGAAGAACCGCAGCCAAAGCCGCAAACACACTGTATCTTTGGTACTTTCATCTATTAGACCTCCTTGTTTTCCCCATTTATCTCTCTATATAACGCATCAGCGTTTTCGCATTCACTCAAACGCTCCACCATTCCCGGGACCATCAGGCGCATGGCGACCTTCTGCAGCTTCTCCATGTGGCTTTCCTTATCGGTACAAGCCAGACAGAGGATGACGCTGACCGGATCGTTGCGGCTTCCGAATTCCACGGGCTCCTTCAGATTGATCAGAGACATGGAATCGTTTCTGACGGCCTCGCTTGGAGCGGCATGAGCCAGCGCAAAACCCTTTGTGATGACCATATACGGACCGTATTCCTCCACGGAAACGATCATCTGTTCGATGTAGCCCCTTTCGATATCGCCGCTATCGATCAAAAGCTCTCCCGCCTTCTCGATCGCATCTTTCCAGTCGTACGCTTCCACGCCTGCCGCGATCAGTTCTCTTTTCACCAGTTCTTCCATTATCTTTGATCCCTTACAGGAACAGTTTTCCTAACCTTATTATAAGACCAATGGGTACCCATAAATCAAGGAATGTAATTATCTCTCTTACAAAAAAAGCGGTCTTGTCACCACTTTTCAAAATGCACCCGGTCTTCTTCATAGAAACCTTTGACCGGAACATCCTCATCCGCATAACCGAAGGCAATGATCGAATGCGGAACGGCATGATCAGGAAGAGAAAACAACTCTCTGAGTCTGTCTACCCTGTTCATCTGCGGATAAGTCCCAAGCCAGACTGAAGCTATACCCAAGGCATTGGCAGCCAGGATCATATTCTGGGCAGCGATCGCTCCGTCGATGATCCAATAATCAGGCGCTCCTTTGAACGCCCTATCCAGGTCTCCAAGGACCAGGATACCCAAAGCAGCATCCTTCAACGGAAGAGCCGGACGGCCGTTGGCATCTGCCATCTTCTCCAGAGTCTCTCTTTCTCTGACGACGATGAAGCTCCAGTCTCTGGCATTGACACAGCTGGGACCGGACATCCCCGCTTCCAGGATCTTGTGAAGATCCTCATCACAGATCCTGACATCCGTGTATCTTCTTATACTGCGCCGACTCAAAATATTCTCTATTGCTTCCATTTTCTTCTCCTATTCAAAAAGGATCACTTAAGATCCTTCTTGTCGCCAAATTTATTTTCCGAGAGATTGAAATCGATCCTCTCGAGCACATTCATCTCCGCTTCTGGATCCTCCAGCAGCCTCTTCGACTGGTTCAGGATCGCATCCTCGACCAGATTTCTGGCCAGACGTCCGTTTCCGGAGTTCGGATCGTTCTTGGCCTGGATGAGCGTGAAATAATCCTGCAGAGGACGCAGAGCATCTTCCGCGATCACGTAATC
>JAILBD010000112.1 GCA_024681275.1 Erysipelotrichaceae bacterium | reverse complement strand
CGCATGTGAAAACATGCGGTTTTTTTGACTCTACGAGACATAGGGTGACTCTTGTGGTAAATTAACTTATGCTGATAGCGGAGGTCGAAGAATATGGATGCAAATAAAACTGGTATTCTGATCGCAAACAAAAGAAAAGAGATGGGCATGAATCAGGCACAGCTTGCAGAGAGGATCCATGTCTCTGATAAGGCAGTATCCCGCTGGGAGACGGGAAGAGGTTTCCCGGATATCACGATCCTTGAAGATCTCGCTGATGCTCTGCAGATCAGCGTCTACGAGCTGATGAAGGGAGAAGAGGACAGAGATCAGGAAAGGATAAAAGAAAATGAGGCTCTGGCAAAGGATTCTTTGGCTCTGTTTTCTGAAAACATGAACAGAAAGAAAGTCCTTTCCTTCCTCTTTGGTTTCTTTTTCTCTGTTGCCGTTCTAGTCCTGCTTCTTGTCCATCTGAATGCGCCGGTCTATTCGGAGAACGGAGCGGATCTGGTCAGGGTCGAAAAGTTTGATGAAAGGCTGATCGCAATCATTGATGCTTCAGCTGATGGCTTCAGGATCGAAGAAGTCAACTATGAAGGCGATAAACAGATCTTCATCGGCGTTTATCAGACTGCAGCCGGAAGATTCAAGACGGAAAGAAGGGAACAGATCGCCATCCTGACAGAAAAAGCAGAAGAGGCTTCTGTGTGGTCCTATCCGGGAAAAGAGGGAGATGTACTGCTTTACGGAAACGCCTCAGATCAGGGCGTCGTGACTTTGCCCAGACTCGTCTATAACTACTGGATCATCCTCTCGTTTGCCGTGACGTTGATCAGTGCCGTCTTGTACATCTTTTTCAGAAAGAAGTATTTTGCTTCCAGGATACTTGACTATGCGCTGATCCCGTCTGTGTCTTTATGCGTTTCGATCCTGCTCATCCTCTGGGGCAATTTCGGAAAAGTATACAATGCATCATATTATCTCAGTGGCATCCTGCTGTTTGCGATCAGTCTCATCTTTCTGTATCATGTCGCTTTGAAGCTGTTCAGAAGAAAAAGAACTTAAGCCGGTCTTGCCGGCTTTTTTCATATAAAAGCATCTCTTTTACGAGATGCCTAGTATACGACTTTCTTGTATGTGATGATCCAGAGGATGTATTCGACGATCGAAGTGAAGATCCAGCTGAGCGGGAAACACAGGTAGACCGTCTCAAGGGTATGATGGATCGGGAACATGGTGTAGATCCAGATCAGTCTGACGCCACAGATGCCGATGACCATGAGGATGGTCGGAAGGGTGGAAGATCCCATTCCTCTCATGGAATTGACGAATACATCGAGGATGCCGTTGAATACCAGCAGGGATGCGACAAGACGGATGCGGGTCATGCCAACTGCCACGACTTCCGGCTTGTCTGTATAGAACTGCAGGACATAAGGTCCGGCCAGATAGACGGCGACTCCCATGACGAGCGCACCGAGCACGACCAGAGCCATCGTCTTGATCATGATCTCTTTGATACGGTCAAGTCTGCCGGCACCCATACACTGGCTGGTAAAGGTGATCGTGGCCTGGTTGAAGGCCATATAACCTATATATACGAAGTTTTCGACGTTGTTGCCAGCGGCATTGCCGGCGACGATATCCGTCGAATTGAAGGAGTTGATGCTGGATTGAACGACGACGTTGGACAATGCAAAGACTGCGCCGGAAAGCCCGGCGGGTACGCCGATCCTCATGATCTCGGAAATGCTTTCCAGATCAAAATACAGATGTCCGATATCGAGTTTGGTGACATCATCGTCTTTGATCAGGACGTAGAGGACCAGGATCGCCGATACCGCCTGCGAGATCGCAGTCGACATCGCCGCGCCGATGACATGCATGTGCATGAAGCGGATCGTGATGTAATTCAGGATGATGTTGAGAAGCCCTGAACACATCAGGAAGTAGAGCGGTCTCTGTGTATCGCCTTTGGAACGAAGGATAGCAGATCCGAAATTATACAGAAGCAGGAAGATGATCCCGCAGAAATAGATGCGCATATACAAGGTGGAAAGATCGATGATGTCATCCGGTGTCGACATCATGGCCAGGAACTTCCTGGCGCAGATGACGCCGATGAATGTCAGGATGATGCCGCCAAGGCTTGCCAGGGCGATGGAAGTCTGAACGGAGTCTCTGATCTTTTTCTGGTTCCCATTTCCGATATAGCGGGCAACGACGACGTTGGTCCCGGTCGCCAATCCGTTGAAGAGGGAGGTGATCAGAAAGATGATGGATCCCGTTGAGCCGACCGCAGCCAGCGCTCTGTCTCCGGCAAACTTGCCGACGATGATCGTATCCGCCGAATTGAAGAACATCTGCAGGATATTGGTGAAGACCAGCGGGATCGCAAAAATGAAAATATTTTTCAATAATGGACCATTGGCCATGTCCATCGTTTTTGTTTTTGAACTCATATAGAAAATTATAGGTTATTAAATAAGGAAATGTAATAAATATGACTGATTTTTTCATGAAAATGTAATTAATATCATGAAATAGGGCCATAGTTGGCGGATCTAGGTTGATTTTGGGTATTGATTAATGAAAATATAGTGAGATTTATTTTCATAAAATGTAAAAATGTAACAGATGTGTGAAAATATGATGAAAAATTCGTTGACAAAATATATGCATAGTTTACAATTATTCTTATAGTTTGAAAAGGGGGACAGGAATGCTTAAATACATAGGGAAAAGACTGATCATCGGTGTCCTCACGCTGCTGATCTTATCGACTATAACCTTTTTCGGCGTCAGAGCGATGCCGGGCG
>JAILBD010000103.1 GCA_024681275.1 Erysipelotrichaceae bacterium | reverse complement strand
ATGGTCATGATCCTGTTCTGAGACATAGAAAAAGAAGTACCGGCTGATACTTCTTATTTCTAAATCAAGGTATTCGGGATCTGTATCCCAGGAGAATTAAATGAAAAAATTATTTTACAATGATATGATAACAGGCGATTGTGAAGTACTTGTGAAAATGTGTGAAAATCTCCTGAAATCGTATTCTGTTTTTACATGGATACGGCTGAAGTATCGTATTGTATAATTTATAGTATGGAACCGATCATTTCGTTTAAAGATTTTTCATTTCAATACAATGCGCAGAAGCAGCCCACTCTGAAGCACATCGATCTGGATATCTACCCAGGCGAGAAGATCCTGATCTGCGGTGCTTCCGGTTCGGGAAAGTCCACCCTGGGCAACTGCATCAACGGACTGATCCCTTTTTCATTGAACGGAAAGATGGAAGGGGAACTGACAGTCGATGGGATCAGGACGAGAGATTCTTCGATCTTTGAACTTTCGACCAGAGTCGGCACAGTCCTGCAGGATCCGGATGGCCAGTTCGTCGGTCTGACGGTCGCGGAGGATATCGCTTTCGCTCTGGAGAACGATTGCGTGCCGCAGGAGGAGATGAACAGGCAGATCCTGGAGGCTGCGAAGAAAGTCAGCATCGAGAGTCGTCTGCAGAACGCACCTTATGATCTTTCGGGCGGTCAGAAGCAGCGCGTCTCCATGGCGGGCGTCATTGTCGACGATGTGAAGATCCTGCTTTTTGACGAGCCTCTGGCAAACCTGGATCCGGCGACCGGCAAAAGTGCGATCGAACTGATCGATGTCATCAAGAAGCAGACGGATACGACCGTCATCATCATCGAGCACAGGATCGAGGATGTCCTTTGGGAGAAGGTCGACCGCATCATTCTGATGAATGATGGCATGATCGTTTCCGACAGCAGGCCGGAAGAGCTGCTGTGCAGCGATCTTCTGAATGAATACGGCATCAGGGAACCGCTCTATCTGACGCAGCTGAAGTATGCGGGCATCGATGTGAAGAAGGTCAAGGGGATCGATAACATCAAAGAGCTGGAACTGAAAGATGAGGATAAGAAACTGATCAGAGACTGGTATGCGAAGCAGGACAAGCCGGTCAGGGTCAATGAGAACAGATATATATTGGAAGTCGGGCATGTCGATTTCTCTTACGTGGAGAATGAACAGATCCTTTTTGATATCTCGTTCAGGATCAGGGAAGGAGAGATGCTGGCGATCGTGGGAAAGAACGGTGCCGGCAAGTCGACGCTGTGCAAGGTGGTCTGCGGTTTTGAGAAGAATTCCCGGGGAAAGATCCTTTTTGATGGCAAGGATATCACGGATGATTCGATCCGCAGCCGGGCGTCCCATATCGGTTATGTCATGCAGAATCCGAATCAGATGATCTCGCAGGCGATGATCTTTGATGAGGTCGCCATGGGCATCCAGAACAGCGGCTTGAGCAAGGAACAGATACAGGAGAGAGTCTATGAGACTCTGAAGATCTGCGGACTCTATGAATTCCGCAACTGGCCGATCTCGGCTTTGAGTTTCGGGCAGAAGAAGAGAGTCACGATCGCTTCGATCCTGGTCATGGGTCCTGAGATCATCATGCTGGATGAGCCGACGGCCGGTCAGGATCTGCGTCACTACACGGAGATCATGGAATTCCTGAAGGAGCTCAACAGCAAGGGCATCACCATCATCATGATCACCCATGATATGCATCTGATGCTGGAATACACGGATCGTTCCATCGTTTTCACGGATGGAAGGGTGATCGCCGATGAGTCCGGTTCAGCCGTCCTTTGCGATCGCGAGCTGGTCGAAAGAGCAGCTTTGAAGGAGACTTCCCTGTTCAGGATCGCAACGGAAGCGGGCATCGATGATCCGGTGGATTTTGTCGACTGTTTCATCGAACAGGATCGAAAGGAGAGAAGCCATGGCCATTAAGGTACTGAACTATATCCCCAAGAAGAGTTTCATCCATGACCTTTCCGGGACGACGAAGCTGATCATATTCCTGAGTTTCTCTTTCCTCTGCGGTCTGTCTTTTGATACCAGGGTCCTGCTGTTCCTGCTGGCGATGTCCTTCCTGGGCTTCGCTTTGAGCAGGATCAGGCTGTCTGAGATCAGACTGATGTCGACGTTCCTGATCGTCTTTCTGGTGATGAATGCGATATTGCTTTTCCTTTTCAATCCGGAATACGGTCCGACGCTCTATGGTTCCAGGACCATCCTGTTTCATATCGCCGGAAAATACGATATGACATTGGAGCAGCTTTTCTATCAGTTCAATGTTTCTTTGAAATATGTCATCGGTTTCCCGATCGCGATCCTTTTCATTTCAACGACGAATCCTAGTGAATTCGCTTCGTCCCTGTCGCAGATCGGGGTCCCGTATCGCGTGTCCTATTCCGTTTCACTGGCGCTCCGTTACATTCCGGATATCCAGCAGGACTATCATGAGATCGCACAGTCCCAGGAGGCCAGAGGCGTTGCCTTGGGCAAGGATGTGAAGTTCTTTGAGAGGCTGAAGAATTCGGCAAAGATCCTCTTTCCGCTGGTTCTGACGAGCCTGAACAGGATCGATGATATCTCGAATTCGATGCAACTGAGAAGCTTCGGAAAGCATAAGAAGCGTACCTGGTTCATGAAAAAGAAGATGACGATCGCCGATTACGGTGTGATCGCTTTGTGTATCCTGATCTTCGTGGTGGGCCTGATCATCACGAATCAGGGAGGGAACAACCTGTATAATCCGTTTATCTGAAGGGGTGATGAGATGTTGAAAATGTTGGTTTTCCAGACAGATTTTACATATAAGGAAGGCGCTGTCGCAGCGATGTATGGCGTGGTCAAGTCGGTGGATCAGAACATCGAGATCATCACGGCCACCCATGAGATCCCGCAGTATGACACGTGGTCAGCTTCCTACCGTCTTTATCAGTACATCGATTTCTGGCCAAAGGGGACGATCTTTGTTTCAGTCGTCGATCCGGGTGTCGGCACTTCACGAAGGGCCTGTGTCGCAAAGACGAAGAACGGCTATTATATCGTGACACCGGACAACGGGTCTCTGACCCATGTGGACAGATACTTTGGCATCGAGGAAGTCAGGCAGATCGATGAGTCCATCAATCGTCTGCATCGGGAAGACAATGGCGCTGTTTCGATCTTCCATGGAAGGGATCTTTTCGGATACTGTGCCGCCAGACTGGCAGCGGGGATCATTTCTTACGAGGAAGTCGGTCCGCTCTATCCGACAGATGAGATCAAGCGCCATGAGATCCATGAGGCAAAGGTCTATGAGGATCATATTGAGGGCATGTTCGAGATCAATGATCCGAATTTCGGCAATCTGTGGACCAATATCCTGCTGAGCGATTTTCTCAAGGCCGGTTTCGGGATAGGCGATATCGTCCATACCAGGATCTATCACAAGGATGCCCTCGTTTTTGACAGATTCATTCCATATTTCGATTCCTTCGGCAAGGCGGAAGATCACAGTGTGATGATCTACAACAACGAGATCAACAAGATGGGTCTGGCAGAGGTCGTCGGAAATCTCTGCGAAGACTATCATCTGAGCTATGGTCAGGATTACAGGGTGGTGTTCTCACATGAATAAGCTTCTGGTCTTTCAGACAGACTTCGGTCTGGACGATGGTGCGATCTCGGCGATGGAGGGGGTCTCCTTCTGTGTGGACCGCGATCTCAACATCCGTCATCTGACGCACAACATCCCGCCTTACAATATCTTTGATGCATCCTACCGCCTCTATCAGGCGATCAACTACTGGCCAGAGGGGACGGTCTTTGTTTCCGTCGTCGATCCGGGTGTCGGTTCCGATCGCAAGTCGATCGTGGCCAGAACGCAGAGCCAGCAGTACATCGTGACACCGGACAACGGGACCCTGACCCACATCGACAGGTTCGTCGGAATAGAGGAGGTCCGCCAGATCGAGGAACAGAAGAACCGCCTGAAGAATTCGGAACTGTCCTATACTTTCCATGGCAGGGATATCTATGCCTATACCGGTGCCAGACTGGCTTCGGAGGCGATCCGTTTCGATCAGATCGGTCCTGAGATGAATAAGGAAGATATCGTCAGACTGGAGCTTTTCGGTTGCCGCAGGATCGAAAACGGTGTCCTGGGGCAGGTCGATATCCTGGATGTGCGTTTCGGTTCTTTATGGACGTCCATACCTTATGAGGATTTCAAAGCCTGCGGTTTCAACATCGGTGATGATATCCTGGTCGAGATCTTCCATAAGGATATCAAGGTCTATTCCAATCGCATCAATTACGGCAAGTCGTTCGCCGATGTGGCGATCAATGAGCCGCTGATCTATATGAATTCCGCTTATGATATGGCGGTCGCCATCAATCAGGGTTCTTTTTCCAAGGCTTATGGGATCGGGGTCGGATCTGAATGGAAGATCACAATGACGAAATGAAGTCTGGCGCTTACAGACTGATCGCTGTTTTATCTCTGGCACATATGGGCATCGATTTTGTATGTGCCTTTTCTTTATATCACAGCTTCTATGACTGTCCTCAGGTCTTCCTTCTTTACAACTTCTGCGCTTTTGCCCTGCAGCTGCCGATCGGGATCGTGACAGATGCACTGATCAGCAGGAAGAAGGAGAGATACATGCCGGCGGCATGCTGCACCGTTCTGGGCATCCTTCTGACTTGCACCGGTGCCTTTATCTCACCGCTGGTCACGGGCCTTGGCAACGCCTTGTTTCATACGGGCGGTGGCATCCTGACGATCAATGAAGATGACAGGGATCATCTGGAAGGAAGAGGTCTTGGCGTCTTTGTGGCACCTGGTGCTTTAGGCCTGATCCTGGGTTCTCTGTATCACGAAACACGATATTACGCTGCGATACTGGTCATCGTTGAGCTCATCCTTTTGATGCTGGGGATCAGTCTCTATCTTATGCGCAAGGAGGACAGGGCTGATGCGGAAGTCTTCCTTCCTGAGGGGATATGGATGAAGGTCCTGATCTGTTTCGTTGTCGTCGTTCTGCGTTCTTTGTGTGGCATGGCGATCGTATTTCCATGGAAAAACACAGATCTGCATATCATCATTTCCGTCATCGCCCTGGCTTGCGGAAAGACGGCCGGCGGTTTCCTGGGAGCGAGGTTCGGGATCGAGAAAACGGTCGTCATCTCTCTTACCCTGGCAGCTGTCTCTTACGCCTTTGCGGACCATCTGGTCATGGGTTTGCTGGCTTTGTTCCTTTTCAATATGACGATGCCGATCACGCTTTATCTGCTGGCAAAACAGATGAAGACCGCTCCCGGTCTGGCTTTCGGTATGCTGACTTTCGCTTTGTTCATCGGCTATCTGCCTGTATTATACGGATATATTTATCAGGTCCCCGCTTTTCCGTTGGGTACGATCGCATCGCTGGTATCGATGATCCTGCTGCTTTGTTTCGGGAGGATCTCTAATGTGGAATGAACTGCAGATCTTTATAAAGCCCCTGGTCCTGACGCTGCTGTTTGAACTGAGTGCGGCTTTTCTGCTTGGCCTCAGAAGGAAAGAACTCTTACTGGTCTTCTTGGTCAATGTGATCACGAATCCCGCCTTAGTTCTTATCTGTGTCTTTTTGATGTACAATTTAGGTAGAGGGATCATATACCTGTCTGTTTTGCTGATACTGGAGATGCTGGTGGTCTATGTAGAATTCCTGTATTTCCGGAACTATCTTCCGGATAGAAAAAGTCCGCTGTTCTTGTCACTGATACTGAATCTGGTTTCGTTTATAGGAGGTCTTTTATGTCAGCTGTTTTATTGAAAATGATCGTTCGTTTCTTTGATTTACCGGCTGCTTATTTAGCCGATGTCGCACCGGATCCTATCCATGAATCGATCTCTTTGCTTCCGGTCGTATTGGTATTGGCAGTTGTCGTTCTGGCAGTGCTTCTGGTTAAGAAACTGTTCAAAAAGTCATAAAACCTGATTTGACTTATCAGGGAAAAAAGTTTATGATTTAATTCCTGGGGTTGAATATGGTTTCGACTGGTCTAGTTTGATTCATACTGCAGTGGAGCGATGACCTAATCATCGAACTTAAATTAAACGCTAACACTAATTTAGCATTCGCTTAATCAAATAGCCGACGTAGGCTTTAAGCACTTCTGGCTGCCAGGTTCATAACAGTCAGTCGTATACATGAACTAGGTGAAGCAAGTTTCGTTCTTTCTCTTGCCATCCGAAGACCAAAAAGACGAATTCAATGTCTGGTCGTTTAAGCCGTGGGCATTGTCTTATTCAAAGTTAAACTAAACTGTAGACGTTTGAATGTGGGATTATTCCAGGACGAGGGTTCGAGTCCCTCCAGCTCCACCAAGGGTATGCAAAAAGCCTGTTTTATACGATAAAAACAGGCTTTTTTCATATTCTTGCTAAAAAAGTTCGAGTTGCGACCCTTTGGAAAAACTCGAACTCTTGTCCAGGATTTGGCTAAAAATCAAGAAAAAAGAAAAAAGCTAAGAATTTGCTTGAGTTCTTTGAAAAAGAAAAGCAATACTTAGCTTTTTATAACACATGATTATAAATAACTTAATCAGATATAAGTCTTTACCATCGAGCGGCTGCATGCGCATAGGCAACAGCGATCAA
>JAILBD010000051.1 GCA_024681275.1 Erysipelotrichaceae bacterium | reverse complement strand
GGAAGACCGATGCTGTTGGCATAGTTGACCAGAGCAGCTTCTGTCGGCTCACCTGTAGAGAACTGCTCATCCGGTTTGATCTCTGCATCTGAACATAACGCCATTGCCGAAGCGAGCAGATCCTTGTCGCTGGTATATTCGTCAACGACCGTCATCTTATTCTGAGTCAGAGTGCCTGTCTTATCTGAACAGATGATATTCGTGCAGCCCAATGTTTCAACAGCAGTCAGTTTTCTGATCAGAGCCTGGCGCTTTGCCATTGCAGATACACCGATCGAAAGGATGATGGTGACAACTGCCGGAAGGCCTTCCGGAATGGCGGCGACAGCCAATGCGATCGCTGCTATGAAAGTATCAAGAGTTGCATTACCAAGAAGCGACCAGGAGAAGCCATCCTTTGAGACCATGACGGTTTCAACGACGCCGACAATAAAGACGATGACGCAGATACCGATGACCAGTTTCGTCAGGAATGCGGACAATTCTGTCATCTTCTTCTGCAACGGAGTCAGTTCTTTCTCGGCCAAAGTCAGAGCATCGGCGATCTTACCCATTTCCGTATCCATACCGCAGGCTGTGACGACAGCTTTTCCACGGCCATAGACGACAGTGGAACCATTATAAAGCATGTTGTGACGGTCGCCTAAGGTGACATCTTTCTGATCCTCTTTGCACATCAGGACATCGATGACCTTATTGACCGGAACAGACTCGCCAGTCAAAGCAGCTTCTTCCGCTTTCAGTGAATAAGATTCCAGGATCCTGCAGTCTGCCGGGACAGTATCGCCTGCTTCATAGATGATGACATCACCAACGACGATATCCTCGGATTTGACGACTTTGACTTCCCCGTCACGAAGGACTTTGGAAGTGGATGCCGTCATCTGCATCAATGCATCCATAGCATCCTCAGCCTTCGATTCCTGGATCAGGGACATAATCGTGTTGATCGTAACGACTGCCATGATGACGATGACATCAGCGAATTCGGAAAGCTTGAAGCCATCCTTCATCTGCAAAACATTGACAAATGCCTGAATGGCCGCTGCTGCCAGCAGCATGATGATCATCGGATCTGAGATCGATTCCAGGAACTTCTGGATCAGCGGAGTCTTTTCTGTCTCTTTCAGCTTGTTTTTACCATTTGTTTCAAGACGTTTCTGAGCTTCTTTCTCACTTAAACCGTTCTCTGTCGTTTCAAACTGTTTAAGGACCTCGGAAGCTTCCTGTAAATAATATCTGTTATCCATAATTCTCCTTTTCCCTAAAAAGAAAACCCATGCCATGCATGAGCTTATATCGATCCGCTCATGCATAACGCCACGTTATACATGAGTCTCGCTATTTAAGACAAACCAGGCCCAAGGCCGAGATTGTTGGCTTGACACGTATGAACGATCATACGTTAGCTACTCCCTCACTAAGAAGAATTTTACCTTATTTGGCAATCTTTTACAATCTTCCCATTCGTAAAAAATACGTCAAATAGGCTAAAATAGACCTGTGAAAAGGATCTATCTTGAAATCACAGATGCATGCAATCTGAATTGCCCTTTCTGTACCTATGAGAAAGGCCATTCATTTATGACTCTTGAGGAGATCGATGCCTATACAGATCAGATCAGACCGATCTGTGAGTATCTCTATCTCCATATCCTCGGCGAACCGCTCCTTCATCCGCACTTTGATGAGATCATGGATATCCTCGATCGCAAATCCTTCAAAGTCCAGCTGGTCACCAATGGCACTCTTCTTTGTCATCATCCCGACATCCTTCAACATGTTTCATTAAGAAAACTGTCGGTATCAGTGCACAGCGTCAATCACATCTCCGTAGAGGATAAGTATTTTGAAACGCTTTTTGATCTGATTGAAAGTGAGAACCATCCCGTGATCGAACTTCGCTTCTATCCTAGTACCGCGGAATCCGCATCTGTCGCCGCATTCAAAAAAGATCTCATCGGCAGATATGGGGTCAAAGTAACGAAAAGGAAGGATTCTTTCCAACTGAAAGAGAACGTCTATCTCTATTACGAAGAGATGTTCAGATGGCCAGACATCAACGATCCTATCATATCCTGCGAAGGGACTTGCCATGGCGGGATCGACATGATCGCCATCAATCACGATGCAGATGTGACGCTTTGCTGTCTCGACCCTAAAGCTTTCAATCTGCTTGGCAATCTGAAAAAGGATAGCCTTGTGGATATCCTGAACAGTGAAAAATACATCAGTTTATGTAAAGATCTGAAAGATCACAGGATCAGATCTGAGCTTTGTGCCAGGTGTGATTACCGGACCCGTTTTTCATCATAGGCTTTCTCAAGGATGATCGAAGAACGGATCGACAATGAGATCTCTTGCAGATCCCTGTGTTCCAGTCTGATCCCATCCTTGAACAGATCATCGAGGCTGTCATAGCCTTGTGAGATCAGAAGACTGTATGGTCCATCAAAATGAACAGAAGACAGTTCCCTGCTTCCGTTCGATGTGAATGGATAGATCCTCTGAGCGGGGTATTTTTTTATATAATCATCAAGATCAGAGAAATGAACGATATTGCAATGGAAGATCGATCCCATCGAAGCTCTGATACAGCGCGGATCGAATCGGTCGATGTCACTGTTGATCAGCACGATGTCATGGAAATCGAAGCAGATCGAAGAACGCAAGACCGTACCCAGTTCTCCGAAATCATTGAAGCCATACAGAAGGATGTGGGTATCCGTTTCCAGATCTGAATAGAATTTCCTGAAAACGCCGATGCAGTAACAATTCTCTTTGACAGACAATCTTTCGATATCACGTTCATCATATCTGTATGGCACATGGTTCTTTTCACACAGACTTAAAAGATAAGAAAACTGTGAATTCTTATTTGCTTTGTCAGACAGTATCACTTCGATCATGGATCCCGGCCTGTGTTTGAGGGCTTCGATCGTCAGTGACATTCCCAGACTGTAGGATATTTCGTCATTCTTCTCGTATCTTTTCATTTTTCCTTATGATCGCATCAGCGATGCGTATCCCATCCAGTGCACAGCTCATGATGCCTCCCCCGTAACCTGCCCCTTCGCCCATCGGGTAAAGGCCAGACGTATTGACTGATTCCAACGAATCGTTCCTCTTGATCCTCACCGGACAGGAAGAACGCGTTTCCGGACCCACCATGATCCCTTCTTTGATGAAACCGGGGATCTTGCGATCAAAATCGATCAAAGCCTCTTTGATGATCTTGAGATCCTCCTTTTTGAAGAACTCATTGAAATCGTAGAGGATGGTGCCCAACGGATAAGTGGAAGCAAAATGAAGTTCATTTACTACGCAATTCATGAAATCCTCGATGTTCTGGGTAAGTGCCTTATAGGAACCTGAATATCGATAAGCTTTCTTCTCAAGCTGCTGAAGAAAGTCGTATCCATCTGCGAATTCTTCTTTGAAGACCTGAATCAGGATCGCTGAATTGGCAACTCCGGAATCTCTGGCAGCATAGGACATTCCATTGGTCACGATCGTTTCCTTATCCGACATTGCCGGGATCACCATGCCTCCCGGACACATGCAGAAGGAATAGACACCTTTCTCTCCCTTGTAACGGAGAAAATACTCATTAGCAGCCTCGATCATAGAAGAGGTCTGTCTTTCATCGATCAGTTTCTGAGGATGTTCGACCCGGAAACCTATGGAGATGTCTTTCTTTTCGATATAGACGCCTCTTTCCTGCAGTTTTCTGATCGTCGGCCACGCGCTGTGGCCGATACCCAGCAGCAGATGGTCACAAAGATAGTAGCCATTTTCCGTCCTGATCCCTAGCGTCTTTCTGTGCTCATCCAGGAGGATGTCTGTCATTTCCTCCTCAAAATGGAATTCAACCCCTCTTTCGATCAGTTCATCAGTGATCTTTTCAATGACTTTTCTGACGATATCTGTTCCGATGTGAGCGTGATTTTCATAGCGTATGCCTGGATCTGCACCGTGTTCCACGAATATGTCCAGAATGTGATCGATGTATCTGTCCTTGATCCGGGTCGTCAGCTTGGCATCAGAGAAAGTACCGGCACCTCCTTCACCGAATTGTACGTTTGAATCTTCATTCAATACGCCATCCTGAAAGAACGCTTTAACATCCTTCTCTCTTTGCGCGATCCGCTTTCCTTTTTCAAAAACGAGGACCCTGAACCCGGCTTCACAGAGGCGATAGGCAGAGAAGATCCCGCTTGGTCCATAACCCACGATGATGCAGATCTCATTCCGTTCCTTATAAGAAGCATGCAGATCTTCTTTTCTGTAGATCCTGATATCTTTGGAAACATAGCGTTCTTCATGATCGATCTCTACGAGGACAGAGCATACATAAACAGGGCTCTTGCGGGCGTCCAGTGATCTCTTCTTTATTTCATATGACCTGATCGGATGTTTCAACTTTTTTTCGATGATCTTCTTAAGATCACTTTCATCCTGATCGGGTCTCAATTTGACATTATTGATCAGCAGCATCAGTATAAGTTCCCATTTGCCTTGTTTTCATTGACCATCGTGATGAAGTGTGAAAGGAAGTTCTTCAGGATCAGGCGCAGTGTCTTTTCGTCTTCGATGCCCTTCATGAATATGTCCTTCATCCC
>JAILBD010000021.1 GCA_024681275.1 Erysipelotrichaceae bacterium | reverse complement strand
AAGGATATCGATTCCGGCACATCTTTACTCAAATCGTTCAGATCCCTTCCCAAAGAAGGTGAATTCGATGAAGATGTCCATATCGTCTTTACCAACAGGCAGACCAATTTCATAAAGAAGAATCCCGAGATCTATAAGCCGATCATGACCAATCAGCGGTTCGACTTCCTGGATGAAGGCAATCACTTCCATGATGCGGATTACAGAATAGTGAGGATCAGAATCGATGGGAAAGACGAGGAATACGAATCGATCATCACCGATCTTGACCGCAAGCAGTTTCCCGCTTCAAGGATAAAGGAGCTCTATAAGCTCAGATGGGACATCGAAGTATCCTACAGGCATCTTAAATACTCTGTCGATCTCAATGCCTTGCATTCCAGAAGAAGAGACTTCATCAGACAGGAGATCTGGGCCAAGATGGTCATGTTCAACATCTCGATGATCATCATCGATCATGTGCAGGACAGAAAGCTTAAAAAGAAGAAACGAAAATGGGAATACAAGGTGAATATAAGTATGGCGATCTTCTTTACAAAGCGCTTCATGATCATAAGAAAAGGCGGTGACCCGCCTGATCTTGAAAATCTGATAGCCTCACAGATACTGCCGATAAGGAACGACAGACATTATTCCCGTAATGTCAGATCAAAAGGGTTCGTATCCTTCGGTTACAGATTCAACTGAACGATTTCATTATAATCGATAATCAATAAACATATAAGACCATATCATCAAGAATGACCGCAAAAGATGACGTCCATCTTCTTTTCATCATATCTGAATAAAGAAAGACCGCAGTCATCACCGTAAACGGTTTTACCGCGGTCAAGACAGTTTGATTCGTGTCACATTAAGTTAGTGACATTACCCGCAAGGGGCTTTTTGCATGAAAGAGACTATAATAAAGAAAAGGAGAAATGAAATGCCAATATCAGCTGCTTACATGGTGCCGCACCCGCCTTTGATCGTGAGCGATATCGGAAGAGGCAATGAGAGACAGATCGATGAGACGGCCAGAGCTTATGAAGAGGTCGCAAGACAGATCGCTGAGATCAGGCCGGATACGATCATCTTTACGAGCCCGCATTCCATCATGTATTCGGATTATTTTCATATCTCGCCGAAAGAGAAGGCGAGAGGTTCTTTTGCGGATTTCAATGCGCCGCAGGTCTCTTTTGAAGAAAGATACGACACGGGATTCGTCGATCGTCTCTGTGAACTGTGTGAGGAAGAGGGTTTCCCGGCCGGCACCTTGGGCGAAAGAAAGCCTTTGCTGGATCACGGCGTGATGGTGCCTTTGTGGTTCATCAGGAAAGTGTATCAGGAAGGGAAGATCGTCAGGATCGGGCTGTCAGGCCTCGACCTGATGAAGCACTACCGTTTCGGGCAGCTGATCGCAAAGGCCTGCGATGAGATGGACAAGAAGATCGTGCTGATCGCCAGCGGGGATCTTTCACATAAGCTACAGGCTTACGGACCTTACGGTTTTGCCAAAGAGGGTCCGGAATATGATGAGCGGATCATGGATGTCTGTTCAAGGGCGGCGTTTGGCGAGCTCTTTGATTTCAGTGAGGACTTCCTGGATAAGGCAGCCGAATGCGGCCATCGATCTTTCGTCATCATGGCCGGCGTCTTTGACGGGCTTGATGTGGAGGCAAAGCAGCTTTCCCATCAGGATGTGACCGGAGTGGGTTATGGCATCTGCACCTTCTATCCGAAAGGCAGGAATGAGAAGAGGTGCTTCCTGAAGGAATATGAGCAGAAGGTGCTGAAGAAGCTTGAAGAGAAATACGAGGATGCCGATCCATATGTGAAGCTGGCATACAGGAGCGTGGAAAGATATGTCTTAAGATCTGAAGCGGTCAGGGAATTTGATAGTCTGCCTGAGGAGATGTTGAAGAAGAAGGCGGGCACTTTCGTTTCCATTCATGAGAATGGCGTGCTGAGGGGCTGTATCGGTACGATCGCAGCGACCAGGAAGAACATCGCTGAGGAGATCGTCGGGAATGCGATCTCGGCCTGTTCCAGGGATCCGCGTTTCGATCCGATCCGGCCGGATGAACTGAAGTGGCTGGACATCAGCGTGGATGTGTTGAGCGAAGCGGAGGATATCAGTTCCGCAGAAGAACTGGATGTCAAACGATACGGCGTCATCGTTTCGCAGGGCATGAAGAGAGGGCTCCTGCTTCCGGATCTGGAAGGTGTCGACGATGTGGAAGATCAGATCAGGATCGCCGCAAAGAAGGGCGATATCGATTTGAACAGGAAATACAGACTGCAGCGTTTCGAGGTCATCCGCCATGGTTGAGATGCAGGTCTGTGATGTCTGTTTCCGGCACTGTCATTTGAAAGAGGGACAGATCGGTTTCTGCGGCGGCAGGATCAATGAGGGAGGAAGGATAGGGGCATACAATTACGGCAAGATCACGAGCCTGGCTCTGGATCCGATCGAGAAGAAGCCTTTGAACAGGTTCTATCCCGGTTCCCGCATCCTGTCGGTGGGAAGCTTTGGTTGCAACATCCGCTGTCCTTTCTGTCAGAATCATGAGATATCCTGGTCAAAGGAAGCCTTTCGGAATACGGACAGGATGAGCGTGGTCGCTCCGGAAGAGCTTCTGAGGGCTGGCCTTGAATTGCAGAAGCGAGGCAACATCGGCATCGCTTTCACCTACAACGAACCGCTGATCGGCTATGAGTATGTACTGGATTGCGCCAAACTCTTTCATGAGGCCGGAATGAAAACAGTACTGGTGTCAAACGGGACCGCTGAACTGCAGATACTGGATAAGATCCTTCCTTATATCGATGCGATGAACATCGATCTCAAGGGATTCAGCGATACATATTATGAAGGAGTCCTGCAGGGAAACAGGAAGCAGGTCATGGACTTTATTGAAAAGGCAGCCAAAGGCTGCCATATGGAGATCACGACGCTGATCGTACCGGGAGAAAACGACAGCGAAGAGGAGATGAGACAGATCTCATCGTGGATCGCCGGTCTTCATCACGGCGAAGATATCCCGTTGCATATCTCCCGATTCTTCCCGCGTTACAGGATGACAGATCGTAAGGCGACAGATGTCCCTTTGATCTATCATCTTGCGGATGTTGCCAGGGAGAAGCTGAGGTACGTCTATACCGGAAACTGTTAAGTCTATTCAACGACAAAGGTCAGATAGCCTTTGTCTTTTTTTGTTTCGACGATCCTGTGTCCGGAGGACAGGATGGCTTTTCTCCAGGCGTTTTCTGTTCTTAGCCGTTCGTTGCCTTTCAGGGTGTTGGAAGCGGCAAAGAGAGTCGGCACTTTGAAGATGGATCTGTCCGCGACTCTGAGTCCTTCGTTGAGGAAGGAAAGGACTTCGCTGTCGTTCATCGTTTCGATGACGGCCAGAGAGAAGATGACTGCGAAAGACTTGTCAGGATAAGGAAGGTCCAGGAAGTTTCCGTTTTTGTAGGTGACTGAGCTTGCGTTCTGTTCGTTGATGCGGATGTTCAGGTCGGACATGTCTTTATCGCTTTGGAAGGATGAGACTTCATAGCCCTGTTTGCTGAGGCAGATCGCAAGGGCGGACGTGCTGTCATCCGCTTCCAGGATCTTTGAAGAAGCTGGCGCATATCTGCTTATCAGGTCAAGAAGATCGCCGTTTTCTTTCTTTTCTTTTTCGACGTAGGAGACATAATTGGTGTAGTCGTTGAAAAGAGATGAATAGTAGACAGGTGAGCTGAGAGTCCGGTTCAGACCGAGCCTCTTTCTGATCTCAAAGAAGATGCCGCGATTCCTCATAGGGATCTTTCCGTCTTTATACAGGGCTTCTTTCGGAATAAAGAGATCTTCTTCCTTGTGCTCCAGTCTTTCGAAAAGGAGGTCCCCCTGCAGGTGGTCCATCTCGTGCTGGACGACACAGGAGCGGTCGCCCTGAAGACGGAGCTTTTTCGGTTCCCCGTTCTCATCAAAGTAGGAGATGATCACGTCGTCGTTGTAGCGGACCATGGCGCGGTATTCGTAGAGGGAGAAGCAGCCGATGCGGAAGAGGCGGTCTTTTCCGTTTTCAGATTCCAGTTTCGGATTAACGAAATTGTAGCGTTCATTGCCCAGTGTGACAGTGGATATGGCCAGGTCGTATCCGATCTGGCAGGCGGAAAGGCCGATGGCGCCGCGTTTGTTTCCTTCTTTCCTGATCAGGTCATCAAGAGAATCGTTGAGATCTCTGATACAGGCGATCGTTTCCGGATCGGAAAAATCGGTGACTTCTCTGAGTTTTTTCCGCAGGATCGGGGGATTTTCTTTGGAGCGGATGTCGTAAGTGACGATAGGTCTTATCATGATATTTCTTCTTTCGTTTTCGTTGTCAGTATAACACATTCTTTCTATATAATAGAGTTGAACGAAGAAGGAGAGAAAGATGAAGATTGCAGTTGTTGGAAGCGGCGGACGTGAGCACGCCATCATCAAGAAGATCAAAGAAAACAAGACTGTCAGCGAGATCTATGCCTTGCCTGGCAATGGTGGCATCAGTGCCGATGCGAAGTGCGTGAATGTCGGGGCCAAGGATATCGATGGCATCGTCAGATTCAGTGTCGAAAACAAGATCGATTATGTCGTCGTCGCGCCGGATGATCCTCTGGTCATGGGAGCGGTCGATGCTTTGGAGAAAGCGGGTATCCCGGCTTTCGGTCCGCGGGCGAATGCGGCGATCGTTGAAGGAAGCAAAGTCTTCTCCAAGAACCTGATGAAGAAGTATGGCATTCCGACAGCGGCATATGAGACATTTGACGATGCAGACAAGGCACTGGAATATGTAAAGACCTGTCCGATCCCGACCGTCGTCAAAGCCGATGGTCTGGCTTTAGGAAAGGGCGTCATCATCGCCATGAGCCGTGAGGAGGCAAAAGAGGCGATCAAGTCGATCATGCTGGATAAGCAGTTTGGAAACAGCGGAAATCAGATCGTCATCGAGGAGTTCATGGAAGGTCCTGAGATCACGGTCCTGTCCTTCACGGATGGCAAGGTGGTCAAGCCGATGGTCTCTTCGATGGATCACAAGAGGGCGCATGACAACGACGAGGGACTGAACACGGGCGGCATGGGCACGATCGCACCTAACCCGTATTACACGAAGGAAGTTGCGGATGAATGCATGGAGAAGATCTTCCTGCCGACGATCCATGCGCTGAATGCGGAGGGCAGGACTTTCAAGGGCTGTCTTTACTTCGGCCTGATGCTGACGAAGGATGGACCGAAGGTGGTCGAATACAACAGCCGTTTCGGTGATCCGGAGACGCAGGTCGTGCTGCCTTTGCTGGAGAGCGATCTGCTGACCATCATGCAGGCGACGACCAACGGCACTTTGGAGGAAACGGAAGTGAAGTTCAGAGACGGCTATGCAGCCTGCGTCATCATGGCTTCAGAAGGCTATCCTGAGCACTATGAGAAAGGTTTTGAACTGGACATTCCGGATGAGGTGTCAAATATGGTGTTCGTTGCCGGGGCAAAACTCGAAGACGGCAAACTCCTGACCAATGGCGGCCGGGTCCTGGGCTGTTCCGGTATCGGAAAGAGCCTTGAGGAGGCGATCGCCAATGCCTATAAGGTCGTTGAAAAGGTCCACTTTGACAACCAGTACTATCGCCACGATATCGGTCAAAGAGCACTGAAGGCGATCAAGAACTGATCAAAAAGATCCACTGCTTGTGGATCTTTTTCGTCGATTCAATATTTCCAGAAGATGCTGTTGCGGATGACGGCCATGATGTGACTGCAGGTATCCTTTTCTTTGAAGTAATCGCAGGTACATGTGTAGTGGCCGTTTTCTTTCTGTATGATGCGGATATCGTGCGTGGATCTTAGCAGGATCCGGTTCTGGGAGTAGCTGAAGCGTTCCACTTCTTTGTGATATTTCTCGGACAGGGCGAGTTTGGAAAGATAGACCGGATCGTCAGCGTTGAGTTTTTCAGCCAGGATGAAGGGCATGAGGTCCCTGTTGTTTTCTTCGATCTCAAAGAGCCGGTCTCTGTTTCTTTCTTTAAGGGCTGCGGTGAGATCGGTGTCGTTCTGGCAGATGGTGGCTATGACCCTGTCGTCTGAGGAAAGAGAAAGGAGCAGTTGCTTGAATGCAGGGGAAAAGAGCTGCATGGGTCCGATCTCGTCGATGATGAGATATCCGTCTCCTCTGTTTCTGATCAGATCCGGAACGATCCTTTCGAAAGCAGCGACGTCGACGCCGAATTCTTCTATCGCATATGTTTTAGGCAGATCGATGTGAGCAAAGGTAAAATTCCCGCCGTGAAGGACGAAGGTCTGGAAGCCGACCCTTTGTTTGCCTTCAAGGATCTCCCTGGTGTAGAAACCTGAACATCTTTTCGGGCCCAGGAGGTCGATGAGGGTCGCGATCGCGGTGGATTTGCCGATATTGGGTTCTCCGCAAAGCAGGTACATAAGTTCATTATAGCAGTGATGATGGGGTCCGGAAAGGATATACTTTTCCTCTTTTTGTATCGTTTCAGCATAAATCAAAAACAGATGTGAGAAGCGCTGTTGTATTGTGAAAATTGTGTGATAAAATGAGATTACAGGGAGTGTGATCCGGGTAGCCGGTATCGTGTGATGATCAGGTCTCAGCTATTGTTTCAATAGTTAGACGGCTGGATTCAGCCAATATAATCGGATGATGACTTTATACCTTTTGTTGTCATCATTCAGCTGCGGAAAATACCGGTAAAACGGTATGCGGAAGGATCCTGAGAGGTACTTGTCGCCTTGAAGAGATACTTCTGCAAAAAATTTTCGGGCATTATGAAAGCGCTAACATAGTTTGGTGTAAAAAGGTAATAATGAAGAAAGGATACAAATAAGGTAGCAGTGTCGTGACAAGGGACATTGATTATCAAAAAGGAGAATCATGAAAAAACTTTTGACTCTTTTGCTTGCAGTATTTATGATCTTCTCTCTGGTCGGTTGCAGCAATGGCGGCGGTTCAAGCGAGCCTGAAGCTCCGGCAGAGGAGACAACAGATCTTACCGGCAAGCCTCTTCGCATCTTACAGTTCGTTTCTCAGACTTTAGGAAGCCTGTCATGTGAAGACCTGGTCTATGACGGAATCAAGAAATTCTGTGATGAGACAGGTTCAACGGTCGACACTTTCGAAATGAACTATGATGACACACACGCTGCTTCTCAGCTGGCTGAACTGTGCTCATCAGGCAAGTATGATGTCGTCGTAACAGGTTACTGGTCAATCGAGGAGTATGTTGAGCAGGCTGCTCAGGACTTCCCTGATATCAAGTTCCTGGTATTCGACTGCACGATCGATTTCGATACATATCCTGAGATCAAGAAGAACGTTTCTTCATATCTCTGCCAGCAGAACTCTCTGGCTTTCGCTGCCGGTGCTTTAGGTGCGCTGATCACTGAATCCGGTTTGGGCTTGGCTAACGAGGACAAGACGATCGGTTTCGTCGGTGGCGGCATGATCACTGCTATCGATGACTTCCTCATTGGTTATATCCAGGGTGCTCACTATGTGGATCCGGAAGTCAAGGTCTTATATTCTTATGTAGGTAACTGGGAAGACTCAGGCAAGGCACATGACCTCGCTGCTGACCAGTACAACAACGGCGCAGACGTAAGCTTCGGTGTTTGTGCTCCTGCTTCATTCGGCGTATGTCAGGCTGCTTATGATGCACAGAGATATGCATTCGGTGTCGATACTGACCACTCAGGCCAGCTGCAGATGAGCCACCCAGAACAGGCTGAATACACTGTTTCTTCCGCTGTCAAACAGTTCGGTTATGCGATCTATGATGCATTGAAGACCATCTATGATGGCACGATCGTCTGGGGTGCTAACAACTCGTTCGGTTTCGAATCCGGTTATCTGGAGATGGTCGAGACTGATG
Source organism: Erysipelotrichaceae bacterium (assembly GCA_024681275.1). Next base: position 9,630 of record JAILBD010000021.1, on the reverse strand, counting down.
TCTTCAACAAGACTGTCAAGGAAGGCATGCCTGAAGTTTATGCAGCTTACGAAGAGATCGTTCAGAAGCTGTTGAAGGGCGAGATCGAAGTTGGTACAGCTGTCGGTGCTACTACTGAATATGTAGAAGCAGAAAAAGCAAAGGCTGATCCGGGCGCTAACTAATCATTTTCTGATTTTGATGATACAAGATAGCCAGTAGATCTGGCTATCTTGTTTTTTGAAACGTATTCGGAGAAAGAAGAATATGACAAACATTGAAAACAACACGAATCCAAACAATGATGTCATCCTGAAAATGGAGAACATCACCAAGATCTACAGCAACGGTTTCATCGCCAACAAGGGCGTCAATCTGGAACTGAAGAGAGGCGAGATCCATGGTCTGGTCGGAGAGAACGGCGCCGGTAAGACGACGCTGATGAAAGTCCTCTTCGGGCATGAAAGACCGGAAGAAGGCCGCATCCTCTTTGAAGGAAAAGAAGTCGAGATCACAGATCCTACGCATGCGCTGGAACTGGGGATCGGCATGGTGCACCAGCACTTCATGTTGGTGGATACCTTGTCTGTAGCAGAGAACATGGTGCTTGGAGCCGAGCCGGCGAAAGGCATCGTTTTTGACAAGAAGAAAGCCATCGAAATGACCAACGAGACGGCAGCGAAATACAATCTGCCGGTCGATCCGAATGCTCTGATCAAGGACCTGTCGGTCGGATACAGGCAGAGGGTCGAGATACTGAAGGTCTTGCTTCGTGGCGTCAAGATCCTGATCCTTGATGAGCCTACGGCAGTTCTGACGCCGCAGGAGACCGAGGAATTGTTCATTCAGCTGATCAACCTGAAGAAACAGGGTTTCACGATCGTTTTCATCAGCCACAAGTTGCAGGAAGTCAAACAGATCTGTGACTGTATCACGGTATTGCGTCTTGGTCAGGTCACCGGCGAGGCGGATATCAATGATGTTGAGATCGAGGATATCTCAAGGATGATGGTCGGCCGTGATGTCGAGCTGGAGATCGAGAAGGATCAGCCTAAAATTGGAAAATCAGTTCTTAAAGTCAGAGACCTGGAACATATCGATAAATATGGTGTCAAGACCATCGACGGTCTGTCTTTTGATGTGAGGGAAGGAGAGATCCTGGGTGTTGCCGGTGTCGAGGGCAACGGTCAGTCAGAGCTTTCCGATACGATCTGCGGACTGCTGCCTTTGCAGCATGGTTCGATCACGATCGATGGCGAATCGATCGCCGGAAAGGGGATCGATAAGATCAGGGCGCTGGGCGTTTCAATGGTCCACGAGGACCGTTCGATCTATGGCGCTTCAAGGACCCAGTCGATCGAAGAGAACGTCATGGCGGACCGTTACTTCAATGAGCCGTACTCAAAGCATGGCATCATGAACAACAAGGCCATGATCAGCAAGACAAAGGAGCTGATCAAGGACTTCGTCGTCAAATGCGACGGTCCGGAGGCTCTGGTCAAGACTCTGTCCGGTGGTAACGTGCAGAAGGTCGTTGCGGCAAGAGAATTCTCTTCAACACCGCGTCTGCTGGTAGCCAGCCACCCGACCAGAGGTATCGACGTCGGTGCGACCGACCTGATCAGACGGAAGATCGTCGACCTGAGGGACAAGGAGAATTCAGCTGTCCTGCTCTTCTCCGCCGACCTCAACGAGCTGATCAACGTCTCAGACAGCATCATCGTCATGTATGATGGAAAGATCAGTGCTTATTTTGAAAAACTGGACGGCGTCACACCGAACGTCCTGGGCGAATACATGCTGGGCGTCAAGCGCATGTCTGATGAAGAGATCGCAGAAGTGATGCATGAAAAGGAGGTAAGTTAAGATGGCTAAAAAGAAAGGTCAGGTGACAACGACTCAGATCGAACAGCAGTTCACCATCATTCGTGCTGTCCTGGCGATCGTCATTTCCATCCTTTTCTGTTTCCTGCTGATCTTCATCAGCTCTGATAAGCCGATGACGGATATCGTCACTTTCATGATCGCGCCGCTGACTTCAGCAAGCCGTTTCGCACAGCTTCTGATCAAGATGAGCCCGCTTCTTTTCACGGCTCTGGCGGTATGTGTGCTCTTTTCGGCAAATACGGCAAACCTGGCCGTTGAGGGTGCTTTCTATATGGCGGCTTTTGCTTCCGCAAGCATCTCTGTCCTTGAAAACTTCCTGCCGGCACCGCTCCATTTCATCGTGGCGGCTCTGGTGGGCTGTCTGGGTGCCATCATCGTTCTGCTGATACCGGCGGTACTGGAGCTGAAGTTCAACGCCAATATCGTCGTCTGTTCGCTGATGATGAACTACATCCTGACTTCTTTGGGAAACTATCTGATCACAGGTCCGATGAGAGACCAGGGTTATTCAAAGGAGGCGACGAAGGTCATCGCAAGCAGCGCAAAGCTGCCGATCATCTTCAATGCCGGAGGACAGAAGGTCCACCTGGGCATCGTCATCGGCATCGTGTGCTGTGTGATCGCCTGGTTCATCATCTATAAGACCAATTTCGGTTATGAGGCCAGAACGGTCGGACAGAACCCTGAATTCGCAAGATTCTCCGGTATCAATGTCGGCAAGGTCATCATACTGGGTTCGCTGATCGCTGCGATCTTCTGCGGTCTCGGTGCCACTTCCGAGATCAATGGCTACTATCGAAGGATGGAATGGGACAATCCGACGGGTTATGGCTGGGACGGCATCATGATCGCCATCCTGGCAGGCAACAATCCGCTGTTGGTCATCCCTGGTGCGGCTTTCCTGGCTTACATCCGTACGTCAGCCGATGTTCTGAACATGACTTCAAATATCCCGACAGAGATCGTCAACGTCGTTCAGCAGGTCGTCATCGTCATGATCGCTGCAAAGGGTCTGCTGTCGAAGTCCATGAATAAGGCGATCGTGGCCAATGCCAAGCGCAATGCCGAGATACAGGCCGAGGCAGAGAAAAAAGGAGAGGACGCTCCTAAGGAGGTACAAGCATGACTTTGTTTTCTCAGTTACTGCCGCTGATCTTCAGCGCCAACTTCCTCAGCACAGTTGTGCGTGTCTCTACGCCTCTGGTCCTTTGCGCCATGGCAGCCTGCATCGGTAAGCAGTGCAATGTTCAGACGATCACCTATGAGGGCATGATGCTGTTTTCAGCCCTGGCCGGTACATTGGGAACTTCCTATACGAATTCCCTGATCGGCGGCATCATCATCGGTGTCCTTGCGAGCATCCTGATCGCTCTGATCTATGGCTACTTCAACATCTATCTGGATACCTACGATACTCTGCTGGGTATCGCGATGAACAACTTCGTAAACTACTTTACGATCTTCCTGCTCTTCGTTCTGATCGGCAGGAAGGCCGACTCTTCGACGATCGTCTCTTACAACTATCCGACGATCAATATTCCGATCATCAAAGATATTCCTGTCATCGGAACGATCTTCTCTGGACAGAGCCTGGTCACCTATTTCGCGATCCTGTCCGTCTTTGTGGCGCATTTCATCATCTACAAGTCGACGCTGGGTCTGCGTATCAGGTCGGTCGGACGAAACCCGGAAGCTGCTTCGTCCCTTGGTATCGATGTCAGAAAGACCAGAATGATCTCCTTTGTCATTTCCGGTTTCTTTGCCGGACTTGCCGGCGAGTTCATGTCCATGTCTTACATCTCGTTCTTCACCAAGAACATGGTCTCAGGACGTGGCTTCATCGGTATCGCTGCTTCCAACCTGGCTTTGGGCAAGCCGCTGCTGGCTCTGCTTTATGCGCTGATGTTCGCGGTCTCACAGGTCGTTGCCAATCAGCTGCAGATGCTGCAGTTCACCTATCAGTTTGCCAACATGCTGCCGTATGTCGTAACGATCATCGGTTTATGTATCACCGGTTCTGCCGAGATGCGTAAGGAAAAGATGGGCGGCAAGACCAAGGATAAGAAAGAAAAGGCGGAAAAGCCGAAAGCAGAGAGTTAGATCTATAAGTCATCGAAGAAAGGTTCATATATGAAGTACATTGCAGAAGGCGCTACTATTACTAACCGATTATTGTTCTTGGACGGAAGAGTTGAGAAGGATATCATGGGGGGAGGCGGTTTCTACGCGTACTCCGCATTGAAAATGTGTACTGACGATTGTCTCTTCGTATCGTCGGTGGGCAAAGACTTCGATGACTTTTATGGTGCTTTTTTTGAGAAGAACGGCTGTTCCAAGGACGGACTTTTCTATCGTCTGAACAGGACGATGTACAACGATCTCAAGTATTTTCCGGATGGCAGTTACATCGAGTATTCCATCTATGAGAAACAGTATACGGATGAAGAACTCTATGATCTGCGCAAGTCGGGTGTCATGTACATTCCGACAGAGGATCCGGAGGAATTTGAGAGACAGTATCTGAAGATGGAGGACATCGTTCCTTTCATGGATGAGGCCAAGGGCATCTATACCAATCAGACCCTGACGGAAGAAAAGACGAAGCTTCTGCTGGAACACAAGGCCGGCGGATGCAAGGTCATGTGGGAGATCCCGGCAACGAGTCTGGAGGATGCCCATAAGGAATACATGGAAGCAGGGATAGAAGGTCTGAAGCACTACCTGCGGGCTGTCGACATCCTTTCGATCAACAGGAACGAATGCATGATCGTTTTCGATAAGCAGAACGACGAAGAGATCGTTCCGCTCCTGAAAGAGCTGGAGTTGCCGGTCTACTATCGTGTCGGTACCGATGGCGCCTACATGATCGCCGATCACAAAGCGTGGTTCGTGCCGATGATCTCGACCGTGGAGAAAGAAAAAGAGATCGATCCGACCGGCTGCGGCAACACCTCGACCGGTGCTGCGCTGTGGGCATGGTGCGAAGGTTATGATCCGCTGATGACCTGCGTCATCGGCAATGTCGTCGCTTCTTACAACGTCAGACAGTACGGTCCGTTCCCGGATGTGAACAAGAAGAGCAGAGCCGAGATGATGGCGATCGCTCAGCAGATATATGAAAAACTGAAAGAGGAATAAAGAATGGAAAGAAAAGACTACGATAATTCTCTCCTGCGTCAGGCGATGGCTCTGAAAGAGTATGCCAGGATCGTATACGACCATGTCCTTCCTCAGGTGAACAAGCTGCCGGTAAAAGAGCTCTGGGATGCCCAGAAGATCTTCATCAGCGGCTGCGGTGACAGCTGGCTGGCGGGCATCGCTGCGACACCGGCTTTTGAATCCGTCACCAGGATAGAGACCAATCCGATCAGGGCGATCGAGTTCTCGCGCATCCTCAGCAGCAAGAACCTCGGCTATTCGCCGAATACGCCGCTGGTCATCCTGATCTCTTTCTCAGGATCGGGATCCAGAGTCGTCGAATGTGCGCAAAGGGCCGTGAAATACGGTGCCAACACGATCGCGGTCACCAATGACCCGGATTCGCAGCTGGGCAGGGTCTGCCGTTACTGTATCGATCTGGGTCTGCCGAAAGACGGCGAATATCAGCCCGGTCTGATCACCTATGATGCTTCGATGCTGACGCTCTTTCTGATCGCTTTGCGGATAGGCAGGGTCAGGAACAAGATCAGTCCGCTGGATCACGAGGATATGCACAAGGAACTGCTTTCTTTCATCGATGGATCCTCGGCAGAGAACGAAGACACAGCTGAAAGATGTTTCGCGATCGCGCAGAAATGGAAGGATCTCAAGGCAGAGGATTTCATCGGCGATTATGCCGATCATGCGACTGCCTATTTCGGATCGGCCAAGGTCATCGAAACTTTCGGCGGATATACGACTTACGATGATTCGGAAGACTGGTCGCATATCAATTTCTTCCTGAATGAACCGGAAAAGATCGGCAGAGTCGTCATTGCCAACAGCTCCACGCCATCCTATGGAAGGATCCTGGAGACGGTCAGGGCCATCGAGATGCTGAAAAGCCCTTGTGTCGTCGTGACAGATGGCAAGAGGGAAGACTTCCCGGAGGGGATGGAAGTGTTCACGCTTCCTCGTCCGAAATATTTTTGGATGAATCCGCTGATGCAGCATATCCCGCTGGATATGATCGCCGGATATATTGCGGAGCTCAAGGGAGTCATGGCGTTCAGACAGGATGATGAGAGATATACGAAGATGGGCGATCAGCGCGGAAGCCAGATCGTCATCATATAGGAGGGCAGCCATGGTATTTATCAAAGAGTATTCATTTGTCGGCGGCAAAGACTCCATGCAGAAGATCACGAACGAGGTGAACAAGGCCATCTTCGACAGCGGGATCGAAAACGGCATCGTCGTCATCGAGGCGCCGCATTCCACAGCCGGTATCCTCAAGATCGCTTCCTGCGGGGAAGAGGTACTGGCCGATATCGTCAAAGAGATGCGCAGGATCGTTCCGGCCAGGATCAACTACCTTCATCAGGAATCACCGGAGAATGCAGCCGGTCATATCAAGAGCAGTCTCTTCGGATCTTCCGTATCGCTGATCCTGAGAGAAGGAAAGCTGTATTGTGAAGAAGAACAGGACATCTATTTTGCCGACTATGACGGTCCGAGAAAAAGAGTCTTCAGCGTCTGCGTGGTAGGAGATTGAGATGAAACATAACGAGTACAAGAGTCCGATGCTGGATCAGATCCGAAACAGCGTCAGAGATATCGCTGCGATCGCCGAAAAAGAGACGTTCGAGTATATTGAATCCTGCGTTCCGTACGATGTCGTAAAGAATGTCGGAAACGTCTTCATCACCGGCTGCGGTGACAGCTACTGTGCTGCGATCGCCGCTAAGCCGGTCTTTGAGAATGCCGACACTTCGACAAAGACGGGCATGGTGCCGGGCACACCGACCAAGGCTTTCCGCAACATCGATTTTTCCAGATATCACAACACCTATGCGGGATGGAACCCTCTGACACTGGAAGGCAATATGCTTTGTGTGGTCTCGATCTCGGGAGCACCGGCCAGGGTCAATGAGGCAGCTTTGAGGATCAACGAACACCAGGGGACCAGCGTCGCTTTCACCGCCAACAGAGAGGGCAAGCTCGCAAACAACTGCAGGTATGTGGTCCCGATGAGAGTTCCGGATTATGAACTGGCTCCGAATGTCACCTCCTATTATTCTTCTGTTTTTTCACTGATGATGTTCGGTTTTTACATGTCAAAGGCCAAAGGTCAGCTGAGCGAGGAACAGGCGAAGATGTGCAGGGAGAACCTGCTGGAATATGTGAGATCATATGATGAGAAGGTCATGGACAGACTGTCTGAACAGGCTTTCGAACTGGCAAGGAAATGGGAAGAGGATGGCGTCGACAACATGGATTTCGTCGGAGACGGAGCAGACTATGCGACAGCCTTCTTCGGGTCCGCCAAGATGGTCGAATCCTTCGGCGGTCTGACGACCAACGATGATTCCGAAGACTGGTGTCATATCAACTATTTCATCAAGGACAGCGATCACATCGGGATGTTCATCATCGCCAATGAGGATTCTCCGGCTTTCAGCAGAGAGCTGGAAACGATCAGACTGGCTTGCGCGATAAGGAAACATGTCGCAGTCATCACTGACAGCGAACAGGATATCTTTCCTGAGAACGCGGTCGTCATCAGGATCCCGAAGGCAAAGAGCGTCTGGATGCATCCGCTCATGGAACACATCCCGATGGACTTCGTGGCTGCATATATCGGCTGCATGAGAGGGAGCCATCCTTTCAGAAGAGGTGAAGAACCTTATTGTGAGGATACGGATGCCAAGAGGTTCCGTCTCAGTGAGATCGAGATCATATAAAGGAGAGTTGCTATGGCATACATGGATACGATAAAACTGGAAACGAAGTTCGAGGGGATGCACGATGTCACTGAAGAGGTGCAGAAAGTCATCAGGGACAGCGGGATACAGGAAGGGATCGCAGTCATCAACTGCAATCACACGACCGCCGGCATCATCATCACTTCATTCTGGGACAAGAGGGGACATGTGGACATCCAGGAAGAGCTGGATAAGCTGATTCCGATGAGATACGACTACAGACATGATTTTGACACGCCGACAGATGCGGCAGGCCACATCAAGAGCGCGATATGCGGTACCGGCATGACGCTGATCGTTCATGAAGGAAGGGCGATGCTGGGTTCTTCGCAGGGTATCGTTTTCTGCGAATTCGATGGACCGCGTTCGAGGAAATTCTTCGTCAAAGTCATTGCCGATCAATAGATAAAGAGGGAAGGAGAATATGGCAAAAGTTATCACACAGATCTATGGATGTGAAAAGATCAAGGATGCCCAGATCGCTGCCGCTTTAGGCGTCGATCATATCGGATGCGGATACGGAGAGATCCCGCATCTTCCGAATCAGAAGAACTGCGCGCAGGCAAAGGAATTCTTTGATGCTTTGCCTGACAACGTCGTCAAGGTCGGCCTGACGATCGCAACGGATGTCGATGAGATCATCAATGACCTGACTCTCTATGAGCCGGATGTCTTTCATCTTTCCGGAGATATCCGGGATATCTCGCCGGAGGGTGTCCAGAGGATCATGGACGCTTTCCCAAATCTGAAGATCATGCAGGCGATCCCGGTCTATTCCGGCATTCCGGTAGAGGAACAGTGGCCGGTGATCCTGGAGCTGGTCCGGGCTTACGAGGCGACGACGGATTTCTTCCTCATCGATACGAAGGATCCTGATTCCACCATTGGCATCGGTGCCACCGGCATCACACACGACCGGGAGATCGACAGGCGCATCATCGAATCGACGGATGTCAAATGCATCATAGCGGGCGGTCTGGATGCTTCAAATGTCGCGGAGGCGATCCGTCAGACCCATCCGTATGGCGTCGACAGCTGTACGCGCACCACTTATCCGAAGTTCCTGCAGGAGATCACAGGCAGAGTAAAAGATCCGGTCAAGATATGGGAATTTGTCGAGGCCGCACGTAATGCCTGATCGTTTCAATAAAGCGATCGTTGCTGGTGATGCCTGTGTCGATATCCATCTGAAGATGGCGGATCTGCTTGCAGATCTGGAAGTCACTCCTTACCGGATGGTGCTGGGAGGGACCAGTGCATCCTGTGCCGCCACTTTGGCGAGACTAGGAACGGATACGGCTTTTCTCGGCACGGTGGGAAAGGACTTCGGCGGAAGATTCATCATCGATGAACTGCGCAAGCTTGACATCGATACCGGGATGACGATCATCAAGGAAGAGCTCAACACGATCAGTGTCCTGGCTTTCATCGATCAGGATGGCGAAAGGCACCTCTGGGGCTTTCCGCGGGTCAAACAGGCTTTCCCGGATCTGGATATCGACAGGATCGATCCTGACAGGATCAGATCGGCATCGTGGCTGCATTCTTCGGGGATGACTCTGCTGGCAAACGGAAGCATCAGGCGGAACCTGCCGGAAGTATACAGAATTGCCTATGAGGCCGGCGTGCCGACTTCTCTGGATCTCAATACCCGTGTCGATGATCTGTCCTCATTGGATCCGTCAGCCGTGGATGCCATACGAAAGACCCTGCCTTATGTGCGTTATCTGCTGGGTTCGGCAGCGGATGAATTCTACAGCTTTCATCCCTGTGAAGACTGGCACGACAGCGTCCGCTATTTTGCGGATCAGGACAGGACCGTGATCGCCAGGATGGGGAAAGACGGGTATATCGTGATCAG
>JAILBD010000083.1 GCA_024681275.1 Erysipelotrichaceae bacterium | reverse complement strand
TTGAGCTATCTTGGCTTTGGTATCTCTCCACCAACACCGACCTGGGGCAATATGCTGACAGGTGCGAATAACTCCATCGTCATCCAGCAGTACTGGTGGCAGTGGGTCTTTGTTTCGATCATTTTCGGTATCTGTACGATCTGCATCAACCTGGTCGGAGATGCGATCAGAGATGCGGTCGACCCGAAATCATTAGGAAGGTAGGAGATAAATATGGCACTATTAGAAGTTAAACATTTACATACCTACTTTACGACCAAGAGAGGCATCGTCAAGGCTGTCAATGATGTTTCCTATTCAGTGGAAGAGGGCAAGACCCTCGGTCTGGTCGGAGAATCCGGTTCCGGAAAATCCGTATCAGCCATGAGCATCATCAAGCTGCTCGATTCCAACGGCTATATCGACAGCGGTGAGATCACTTTTGACGGTCAGGATCTGATCAACATGTCTTTGAACGACATGTATAAGATCAGAGGCAACGAGATCTCCGTCATCTTCCAGGAGCCTATGACTTCTCTGAACCCGGTCTTTTCCATTGAGAAGCAGATCGCAGAGACTTACATGCTTCACCAGGGAATGAAGGAAAAAGAGGCTCTTGCCAAAGTCGTCGATATCCTTTCTGATGTCAAGATCCCTAATCCTGAAGTCGTCGCGAAACAGTATCCGCACCAGTTGTCCGGTGGTATGCGTCAGCGTGTCATGATCGCTATGGCTTTGGCTTGCAAACCTAAGCTTCTGATCGCCGATGAGCCGACGACTGCATTGGATGTCACGATCCAGGCACAGATCCTGTATCTGATGAATGAGCTCAAGAAGGAACTGGGCACTTCGATCCTGTTCATCACGCATGACCTGGGCGTCATCAACCAGATGGCTGACGATGTCGCAGTCATGTATTGCGGACAGATCGTTGAGATGTCTCCAAGAAGGACCATCTTCTCAGATCCTGAATATATGCATCCGTATACGGAAGGTCTCTTCAATTCCATTCCGCGTCTTGATACGGATACCAACGTCAGACTTGAATCCATTCCGGGTGCGGTCCCGCATCCGCTGGATCTTCCGAAAGGCTGCAAATTTGCGCCTAGATGCAAATACTGCACGCAGAGATGCATCGACGAAGAGCCAGACCTGGTTCAGGTAAACGAAGAACAGCAGATCCGCTGCTTCTATCCGAGGAAGGAGGATCGCCATGCCACAAGATAAAAAGGTATTGCTTCGTATCAGAAATCTGAAACAGTATTTCCCTTTGAAGAAGAAGGGTCTGTATGTCAAAGCCAATGACGGTATCGATCTCGATATCTATGAAGGCGAAGTATTTGGTCTGGTCGGTGAATCAGGTTGTGGTAAGTCAACGTTCGGCAGAACGATCCTGCAGCTCTACAGACAGACAGACGGCAGAACGATGTATTATGGCAGAAGCCTCGATGATATCGCTCCAAAATACTATCTTCAGACGATCAGGAATCTCGGCAAACTGAAGCAGGAACAGAAAAAGGCTCTTGCTGCGTATGAAAAGCTGCAGAAGGAATATGATGGTCTGAGCGTTGAACAGCAGTATGCAAAGCATGCTGAATTGGATGCCGCAAAAAAGAAAGCCAACGATGATCTGCTTGATATCTGCAATCTGATCGGTGGTCTTTATATCCTGGATGATTTCTCTGCGGTTTCGAAGGTTTACGAGAACAACTATGAGATCGCTTTGAAGAGACGCCAGGCGACGGAAAAGCTGGCTGAACTCAATGCGAAAAAAGAAGATCTTGTCGCCGACAACAAGAATGTCGATAGCACGCAAAAGGCGATCGATAAGCTTGAAGCTGAGATCAAAGAGCACAACGATCAGCTTGTTGAAGCAAAGAAAAAGATCGAAGAACTCAGGAAACCATATCTTGAGAATGAAGAATTCAAAAAATATGATGAACTCCTGGATGATGGCATCGACCTTGCAAGACTGAATTATTCCGAGATGAGACTGCTCAGGAGAGATCTGCAGATCGTCTTCCAGGACCCGTATTCTTCTCTGAATCCGCGTCTGACGATCGGCCAGATCATCGCTGAAGGTCTGATGGCTCACAATATCTTTGGCAAGAACTCTCCGCGTATGCAGGATTATATCCTGAAGGTCATGGATGACTGCGGTCTGCAGGCTTACTTCCTGCACAGATTCCCGCATCAGTTCTCCGGTGGCCAGAGGCAGAGGATCTCTATCGCCAGAGCTTTGGCTGTCAATCCTAGTTTCGTCGTTTGCGACGAGGCTGTTTCTGCACTGGATGTTTCCATTCAGTCGCAGATCATCAACCTCCTGCAGGATCTGAAGGAAAAACAGGATCTGACATATCTGTTCATCACGCATGACCTTTCTGTCGTCAAATATATTTCCGACAGGATCGGTGTCATGTATCTGGGCAACATGGTCGAACTTGGCAAATCCGAAGAGATCTTCGCTAACCCGATCCATCCGTATACTGTCGCGTTGATCAA
>JAILBD010000079.1 GCA_024681275.1 Erysipelotrichaceae bacterium | reverse complement strand
CACCTGTATCGGCTTCCGGAAGCAGCGCGCAGCCTCTTCCGTTCATGCTTTCTTCAAATAAGAGTTTCATTACAGCACCTCCCCGATGGCACGGATCAGCTCATCGATCTTTGCCTTGTTGTTCAGTTCCGTCGCACACCACAGGATCCCATCGCCGACAGGTAGACCTGGCAGGATCTTCCTTTCCGTCAGCTCCTTCTCCAGGACCTTCGGATCGACAGGAGAGACAGTCAGGAACTCATCGAAGAATTCCCCCTCATCCGCTCTCTTGAAACCGATCTTATCCAGTTCCCGGGCCAGATAGTGGGCATTGCGATAGGAATTCAATGCAGCCTTGTACAGGCCTTCGGGACCCATGGCCGCCAGATAGACGGAAGCCGTCATCGCGCAAAGCGCCTCATTGGAACAGATGTTGCTGGAAGCTTTCTCCCTTCTGATGTGCTGCTCTCTTGCCTGCAGCGTCAGAACGAAAGCCCTTCTTCCCTCGTGATCGCTCGTCTCGCCGACGATCCTGCCCGGAAGTTTCCTCATCAGTTCCTTTTTGCAGGTCATGATGCCCAGATACGGACCGCCGAAGCCCATCGGCATGCCCAGCTGCTGGCCTTCCGCCACAGCGATATCGACACCCATCTCGCCCGGTGTCTTATATAAAGTCAAAGCGATCGGATCGAAGCCCATGATGATGCGCGCCTTGTTTTCGTGCATCAGCTCGGCCATCGCTTCGACATCTTCGATCAGGCCGTAGTAGTTCGGACTCTCAACATAGAGACCGGCCGTCTCTTCATTCAGTCTGTTTCTGATCTCTTCAAGATCCGTCCTGTGATCCTTGCCTTCCAGAACGGTGACCTTGACATCACGGCTCTCGCAGTATGTCCTAATGACAGCCATCGTCTCCGGATCGATGCAGCCGGAGACCAGGATCTCATTCTTCTTTCTTTCCAGCGTCATGAAGACGGCTTCTGCCGCTGCCACGGCACCGTCATAGACGGACGCATTGGAAACATCCAGACCGGTCAGCTCGCACATCTGGGTCTGATACTCGAAGATCGACTGCAGGACGCCCTGTGAGATCTCAGCCTGATACGGCGTATATGCCGTCAGGAATTCTTCTTTGGAAGTGATGGTCTTGACGATGGACGGGATGTAGCGCTTGTAGACACCGGCACCGCGGAAGACCGACTTGAAGACCGTGTTCTTTTCCGCGATCCCCTCGAGCTCCTCATAGACCTCCATCTCGCTCTTCCCTTCCGGGATCGCAAGATCGGAAAGTCTGGCGCTCTCCGGTACCATCGAATACAGATCGTCTATCTTCTTCAGACCGATCTGTTTGAGCATCTCTTCCTGCTGCGCTTTGCTTTCAGGAATGTATCTGCCCATCTTTATGCCTCTTGCTTGCAGACTTCTTCGTATGCTTTCGCATCCAGCAGCTCATCGGTGCCGCTCACATCCTTGACCTTGACCAGCCACGCACCGTAGCAGTCGGAATTGACCAGAGACGGATCATCGACGATGGCCTCATTGACCTCTTCCACGACACCCGTGACCGGCGAGAACACATCGGAGACCGCTTTGACAGATTCCACATCAGAGAACGACTCACCTGCCGTGACCTCATCGCCGACCTCAGGCAGATTGACGAAAACGATATCGCCCAAAGCGTCCTGGGCATAATCAGTCAGACCCACGACCCAGAGGCCGTCTTCCTCTTTGACCCACTCGTGCGTTTTTGTGTACTTCAGTTCTTCCGGATTTTTAAACATGATTCATTCCTCCCTAAATGTTTATCTTTCCCTTTTATAGAAAGGCATCGCTACGACCTTTGCCTTCAATCTTCTTCCTCTGACATCGACTTCCACGATCGTATCCAGATCGGAATACTTCCTGTCGATCAGCGCCATGGCGATCGACGTCTTGAACAGAGGTGAGAATGTGCCGCTGCTCGTGCGACCGATCTTCTCATCGCCGACATAGATGTCCTGGTGCTCTCTCAGCACGCCCTTGTCCACGATCTGTAGACCGACGCGGCAGATCTTCGGCTCGCCTCTTTCTTCAAGGCCCTTCTTGCCGATGAACTCTTCCTTGTTCATCTTCACACCGAAGTCAAGACCCGTCTCCAGCGGCGAGATCGTCTCATCCATCTCATGCCCATAAAGCGGCATCGAAGCCTCCAGACGCAGGGTATCCCTGGCACCCAGTCCGCACGGGATCAGGCCATACTCCTTGCCTGCCTCCAGCAGCAGATCCCAGAGCTTTTCGATATCCTCGTTGGCCGTATAGATCTCATAGCCCGCCTCACCGGTGTATCCGGTATAAGAGATCAGACAGTTGATCCCGGCGATATCCACATCCCTCTTCGCCGTGTAATACTTCATCGGGATGTCCTCTTCCTTCATCAGCTTCCTGATGATGTTGCAGGCTTCCGGTCCCTGCAGGGCGACCTGCGCCACGCGGTCCGAGATATCCTCGATCTGCGTATCAGCCAGGATGTTCTTCTTCATGTGCTCGAAGTCCTTGTGACGGTTCGAAGCGTTGACCACGATGTAGTAGTCCTCATCGCCGAACTTGTAGACCAGCAGGTCATCCACGACGCCGCCGTCCTCATAGCACATCACGGAATAACGGACCTTTCCGACCGGCATGTTGGTGAAATCGTTGGTCAGAAGATGATTCAAAGTCGCCAATGCACCCTTGCCCTTCATCGTGATCTCGCCCATGTGTGACACATCAAAAAGTCCCGCCTTCTGTCTGACTGCCATGTGTTCGGCGATCACCCCTTCATACTGGACCGGCAGCAGATAGCCTGCGAAAGGTACGATCCTGCCTCCGAGCTTCACATGCGCATCATAGAGTGGTGTCTTCAGTTCCATTATCTTTTCTCCCTCCTTCAAAAAAGACAGGAAAAATCATCCTGTCTCTGTTTCTTTACCTGAAAGATTCTCCCTTTTGAGGATTGCTTCTTTGGTGCATAAATTGCTCTCCAGAGTCCTGTCAGAAACCGGTCCTTTTACCTGAGAGTTTCTTCACCTTCGGTCTTCCATTCAAGGAATCTCTCCCGG
>JAILBD010000178.1 GCA_024681275.1 Erysipelotrichaceae bacterium | reverse complement strand
AGTTAAAAAGGAGATAACATGTCCAGAGAATACGCAATACGAAGACAGACCGATCCTGAAAAGATCCTTTATCAGAGCGCTTCTTTTGACCTGAACGATATAACGGAGACCCTTCCATTATCAGACGGCATGGAACTTCTTGTTTCCGGAAAGGAAGATTCTCAGACCCTGGATGATCTTCAGAGACAACTTGAAGAAGCGAAAGACGCCAACAAAGCCAAAGAAGTCTTCTTCTCCAATATGTCCCACGATATCCGCACACCGATTAACGTGATCATCGGCATGACGGCATTGGCCAAGAAACATATCGGTGAAAAAACAAAGTCCTGGATTCCCTGAACAAGATCGATACCGCCAGTTCCCACCTGCTTTCTTTGATCAACGAAGTCCTGGACATGTCCAGGATCAATTCCGGGAAGATGGTCATATCCAAGGAACTCTTCTCCATCAGCGACTTGCTGCACGATACACTGGCCATAGTACGCCCGCAGGCTCAGCAGAAGAAACACCGCTTCATCTTCACAGCCGATCGCATCCTGACCGAAGGCCTCTATGGCGATGTCTTGCGTCTGCGTCAGATCATGGTCAACATCATCAACAACTCCATCAAATACACCAACGATGGCGGAGAGATCGCCGTCAGCATCGCCGAAGAAATATAAGGAGATATCTGCCATTTCGGATTCATGTGCAAGGACAACGGCAACGGCATGAGCGAAGAATTCCTGAAGAAGATCTTCGATCCTTTTGAAAGAGCCAGCTCCTCCACCATGTCCGGCATCGAAGGGACAGGTCTGGGCATGAGCATCGTCAAGAAACTGGTGGAAGCCATGGACGGGATCATCATGATCCAAAGCAAGCTCCATCAGGGAACGACCGTCCTGATCACCATCCCGATGCGATATGAGAAACTGTCGATCAGCACCTCCAGTCTAGAAAACAAAAAACTGCTCATCATCGAAAACAGCGAACAGCTGAAAGAGACCTACCGCCACTATCTGGATGAATTCGCGATCTCCTTCGACATCGTCGATTCCTCTTCAGAAGCGATCGCCGCAATATCCGACAATGAGTTCCGCGGCCAGAAGTTCGATGCCCTGATCATCGGCACGCTTTCCGCAATGGACGGAAACCTTTTCGATATCGCATCCTATTTCCACAAAGCCGACCCTGATCTGAAGATCATCCTGGCATCCGATGACAACTGGGACGAGATCGAATATAGGGCAAGCAGGAACGGGATCCGCACCTTCATCCCGCTGCCATTCTTCCGCAAGTCCCTGATCAACTCCCTGAACGACGCCCTCGGACAGGACGATCAAAGCGATCCCGCTTCCTCTGTTCCGGACCTCAACGGAAGGACCATCCTTCTGGTCGAAGACAATTTCATCAACCGCGAGATCGCCAAAGAGATCCTGAACTCCACCAACGCGACCATCGAGACCGCTGAAAACGGCAAGGAAGCGGTAGACATGTACACCCAGGCTGAAGACCGTCATTACAGTCTCATCCTCATGGATATCCAGATGCCGATCATGGACGGCTATGAAGCCGCCAGGGCCATCCGCGCATCTGGCAAAGCAGATGCCGAAAGCATCAGGATCTTTGCGATGACAGCCAACACCTTTGTCGAAGACATCGCCAAAGCCCGGGAAGCCGGAATGAACGGCCATATCGCCAAACCGATCGATATCAACAAACTCATGCTCACACTGAAACAGAATTCCTGAACACGATGCAGAAATATCAGCTACAGTATGTCGAAAATCTGAAAGAGATCGCCTCACTGACCGATCTGTACAGTTACCAGACCAAGGACTTTGATGACTGGTACCAACATCAGCTCGAGGCAAGAAGCAGGATCTCCGACTTAAAGAAAGAAAACATCCGGATCTTGAACGATTCGTTCTTTCCTGTGCTCGATAATCTGCACAATGCTTCAAAAGAGGACATCCAGGATCTGGAAGCCTTTTCCGACCAGCTGCTGGACTGGCAAAGCAACCTTGACTGCGGCATCTACATCCAGATACACGACGCCCTGTTGAGCCTGGCGCGGATCCGAAAAGACCGCAACGGCATCATCAAGGAACTCTACAAACTCGGTATGGGCCATTACTATCAGAACCGCATGATGGAAGGCATGGAACCCGAACGCATCCGCAGATACCAGTTTGAAAACGAAATGATCTTCACCGAAGGCGGATCCTATCTGAAATTCTTTGAAGAGATCGAAGATGAACAGACCAAAGGTTTCATCATCCGCTCCCTGGCCAATATCGCCATCACGGCCTTCGACCGAAAAAAACGGATCGCCATCTCATCGAGGATCCTGAAGATCCTGCAGGATGAGAACTACCGCAAGATGGCTCCCGGACTTCCCTGGGACATCTTCCTGCGTCGTTCCTATCAGCAGATGAGCGCCAACCGCGACGTCCTGTCCAAAGGCAACCTCAGCAAAGAGGAACTCACCGAGATCCTGGAAGCCTGCCAGATCGTCTTTGAACCGGAAAAAGACAATGAAAAACCGAACATCCGCTGGCTATGGCCCTACTACGAAATGGAATACAGCTGCGGCTTCGTCGATCTGCAGACGACCATGAACCGGATGGAACAGCTGATCAGCGATACACCTTACGACCAGTATGACGACTCCGGTCTCTATGGGAACGTTCAGCTGGCGGTCTACTACGGCCGGCTGATGCGCGACAATCCTTCCCTGCAGAAGAAGCAGAGATACGTCTCCTTCCTGAATGAAGCCTATAAGAAGATGATGAG
>JAILBD010000161.1 GCA_024681275.1 Erysipelotrichaceae bacterium | reverse complement strand
GGATGTCTTTTTTCATCGTCAGAGAGAATTCGGTGATATTCCTCACCTGATTGGGATACTCTTTCAGACTTGATGTATTGAAGGAAGTGAAATCGTGTTCTCCGAGGAGCATCTCTGCCCCCTTTCTCATAAGGTCGACATCGAGTTTATAGAAACACTGATAGGCCCTTCCTCTCAGAAAGACATCGTATTCTCCGAGATTGATGAGATACTCATAAGTCTTCTTTTTGACGCTATAACGGGCATGAAAATCTCTGCTGACCTGTTTGACTTCCAAAACATGGATGTCACCTGGCAGAAGCGAATTCATCGAAAACTTCAGCTTGCCTTCGTCTTTGACGATATCACTGTCGAAGTGAAAGACCTGCCCTCTGGCGTGAACGCCGGCATCCGTTCTTGACGACATGACGATGCGGATCTTCTCAGAAAAGATCCTTTCGATAGCCGTCTCGATCACATCCTGGATCGCCAGAGCATTGGTCTGTGACTGAAAGCCGGCATAATCCTTGCCATCATAGGCGATCGTGACTTTATATCTCATAGATAGAATCTGGAAGCGATGGAGAAAGCCAGAGTCAATACACAGATGAAAATGAACAGATGATCCCTGAGCTTAAACTTCAGGACATGATATCTGGTGCGTTCAGCTCCCGGCACATAGCCTCTTGCCTCCATGGCATCAGCCAGTTCATAAGCTCTTTCAAAAGCGACAGAAAACAGCGGCACGATCAGAGAAAGGATCGCTGAGATCTTCTCGGAAAGCCTGCCGTTTTCAAAATCGACACCACGGGATTTCTGCGCATTCATGATACGCATCGTCTCTTCAATGATCGTCGGGATGAAACGCAAGGCAATGGAAACCATCATGGCGACTTCGTGAGCCGGGAAATGGATGACTTCAAGCGGCTTCAGCAGCCACTCGATGCCAAGTGTCAGATCCAGCGGATTGGTCGTTGCCGTCAGAAGGGTCGTGATCGAGATCATCAGCATCAGTCTCACGATGACGAAAAGCGTATTGAAGATCGCGTCGGAATAGATCGCAAAAGAACCGATCGTCGCCAGGACCTCGCCCGTCTTGACGGTGAGCGCATTGATCACCAGCAGGAATATCATCATCATGATCATCGGCTTGAAAGACTGAACGATCATCTTGATGCCGATCTTGGCCAGCAGCAGTGCCAGCGTCAGAAGCAGAGCGATGGCCAGAAAGACCCACCAGCTCTTCGGAATGAAGATCGCTGTGATCATGAGGAAAAGACCGATCAGCTTGGCGCGCGGATCCAGCCTGTGTATCAGGGAATCGATCGGGATATATTTACCGAAAACCAGATTATTCATCGTTTCACCTGCCTTGCGGCCTCTTTGGCGATCGCATCCAGCGTTCTCGCATCCCTGGACAGTTCGAATCCCTTTTCGATCAGTTCGTTCCGGAATGTCACGATCTGCGGTTCCAGCATGTTGAACTGTTTCAGTTTATCCTTATCGGCAAACAGGTCATATGTCGGCCCGTGATACACGACCTTTCCATGTGAAAGAACGACAGTCTCATCGCAGAAGTTATAGACCATCTCGTTGTCGTGGGACACGATGATGATCGTCTTTCCCGCTTTTTTATTCAGAGAGACGAACAGGTCGATCATCTCTCTGGCTCCTTTCGGATCCAGACCGGCTGTCGGTTCATCCAGAACGATGATCTTCGGATCGCAGGATATGATACCAGCTATCGCGACCCGTCTTTTCTGACCGCCGGAGAGCTCAAGCGGAGAAACGCTGTAATAATCTTCAGAGATACCGACCATCTTCAATGCCTGCGCAGCTCTTTTCAACGCTTCCTCAGGAGGGAAACCGAAGTTGAGCGGACCAAAGGCGACATCCTTTATGACGGTCTCTTCAAAAAGCTGATATTCCGAGAACTGGAAGACCAGACCGACATCCTTGCGCAAAGGCTTCAGGAACTTCAGCTTGTGAACGGGATCGATCTCATAATCGAGGACTTCCAGCGAACCTTCCGTCGGCAAAAGCAAAGCGTTCAGATGCTCCACCAGTGTCGATTTGCCGGAACCCGTCTCGCCTATGATCGCAGTGATGACACCTTCCGAGATCTCCAGATCGATCTCATCCAGTGCCTTATGCGCATATGGCATGTCCTTGTTGTAGACGTAACTCAGTTTCTTGAACCTGATCGGCATAATTCTTCCACCATTCCTTTCAGATCATCTGCTCTGAGCTTGATCCTGTTTTTCGCAAAACTCTCTCTGACCTGTTCGATAAATGGAACATCCAGGTCGATATCACGCAGTTTCTGGGCATTGCTGAAGATCTTCTTGGGCTCGTCATGCATGAAAAGTTTCCCCTTGTTGAGGACGACGCAATCATCCGACTGCAGGACTTCTTCGATATCATGTGTGATCGAAACGATCGTGATATCATCGCCCATCGCCAGTTCATACATCAGGCGCTTGATCTCTTTTTTACCCTTCGGATCCAGCATCGATGTCGCTTCATCAAAGATGAGGATATCCGGCCTCATTGCCAGGATACCCGCAATTGCGACTCTCTGTTTCTGACCTCCGGAAAGATTCTGCGGTTCATAAGAAAGAAACTTCGTCAGACCGACTTTTTCGGCATATTCGGAAATGATCCCATCCATGTCCGCTGAAGGGACCTGCTTGTTTTCCAGACCGAAAGCGATGTCATCTCTGACCGTCGAACCGATAAACTGGTTATCCGGATTCTGGAAGACGATGCCCAGTCTCTGTCTGATCTTTGCGATATTCTCTTCATTGACCTCAAGGCCACCGATCAGGATGCTCCCTCCTTTTACCGGCAGAAGTCCGGCGATGAGCTTGGCTAAAGTCGATTTGCCTGATCCGTTATGGCCGATGATCGTCACATAATCTCCCTGTCTGATCGAAAAACTGACATGGTCCACAGCCATTTTCTGATCATCATAGGAATAAGATACATCTTTAATTTCAATCAAATTCATACTCTATGATTATACTATAAGGACAGAAAAAAACACCGCTAAAGCAGTGCAAGTTTCTTTTTCAGGGCTTCATAAGCCTCATTCAGATCATCGATATCTTTGACCGTCAACTCCATCGGACACATCCCGTCGCCCTTTCTGTTCACGATCATCTCCGTCAGCTCATCGCATTCATAAACGACACCGTATCTGTCAAAGACCTCCTTTCCGGTTCTGGAAAGCGTCGGAGTATAGACTTCCTTTACGCCTGAAAGACACAACAGCATGGCCGAAGCCTTGCCGATGATCTTGTCGGCGACAGAAAGACCTTCAAAGAAATGAAGATCTTCATTCAGAGCCGTCATGATCGGCATGATACCACGTTCAAAAGAGCTGTAACCGTTTGAAGCGACGATCGAATATCCTTTCTCGTTCAAGAGTCCCTTTAAGTTCATAAATCAATTATATATCAGTTTTTTTGCGTTATAATGATGTTAGAAAAAGGAGAATAGATTTATGCCATTGGTAACATCTAAAGAAATGTTTGAGAAAGCATATAAGGGCGGATACGCGATCGGTGCTTTCAATGTAAACAACATGGAGATCATCCAGGGTATCACGGAAGCCGCTAAAGAATGCAACGCTCCTGTCATCCTTCAGGTCTCAAAAGGCGCAAGAGCTTATGCAAACAGGACTTATCTGGTCAAGCTGGTAGAAGCTGCCTGCATCGAAACAGGTCTTCCTATCGTCCTGCACCTCGACCACGGTGACAGCTTCGAGACCTGCAAATCCTGCATCGACGACGGATTCACATCCGTTATGATCGACTGCTCTTCCAAGCCATTTGAAGAGAATATCGCCATCACGAAACAGGTCGTTGAATATGCGCACGCACACGGCGTCGTCGTAGAAGCAGAACTCGGTACTCTGGCAGGTGTTGAAGATGAAGTTTCCGTTTCTGCTGAAGATTCATCTTACACAAGACCGGAAGACGTTGAAGAATTCGTCAGAAGGACAGGCTGCGACTCATTAGCTATCGCTATCGGCACTTCCCATGGCGCATACAAGTTCAAACCGGAACAGTGCACAAGGAATGAGGAAGGCATTCTGGTACCTCCACCACTCAGATTCGACATCCTCGAAGAAGTTCAGAAGAGACTTCCGGGCTTCCCGATCGTATTGCACGGCTCATCTTCCGTTCCGCAGGAATATGTCAAGATGATCAATGAAAACGGCGGCAATATGCCTGATGCTGTAGGCGTTCCTGAGGAGCAGCTGAGAGAAGCTTCCAAACTCGCTGTCTGCAAGATCAACATCGACTCAGACCTCCGTCTGGCTATGACCGGAACCATCAGAAAGTTCTTCAACGATCATCCTGAAAAGTTTGACCCGAGAGAATATCTGAAACCGGCAAGAGAAAACATCAAACAGCTCGTCAAGCACAAGATCATTGATGTCTTAGGCTGCGATAACAAAATCTAATCCCTAAACATGACAATGGTGCAGATCCTGCACCATTGTTTTTTTATTCATTCAGAAAAACGAAGAATGGTCTTTATTTCTTCTTCTCAATCAGACAGACCGCTTCCGCCATCGCGCCTTCTCCTTCGCCGATAAAGCCCATCCCCTCGGCGCAGGTCGCTTTGACATTGATCCTGTCCTCATCGCAATGCAGATGTCCGGCAATATTCCTTCGCATCTGATCGATATATGGGGCCATCTTCGGCCTCTCGATCACGATCAGAGAATCGATATTGACAACTTCGTAGTCTCTCTCTTCCAGCATCTCATACGTGTGATCCAGCAGTTTCAAAGAAGAGATGCCCTCATATCTGGGATCCTTATCGGAAAAATGCGTTCCGATATCCTTCAATCCCATCGCGCCGATCAGCGACTCGATGATCGCATGCAGAAGCACGTCGGCATCGGAATGACCCAGAAGTCCCTTTTCATAAGGGATCTTCACGCCGCCGATCACCAGATCCCGGCCTTCTACCAAACGATGTATGTCTTTTGACTGTCCGATCCTCATATCAATTCAACCTCCCTGATATCATCAACGACTTTATCATATTCCTCCAGAAGCAGATCCTTTGCCTGATGGCCATTTGCCACCAGGATGCAGTCTACGCCCATAGCATTTGCCGTCTGCAGATCGTGAAGCGTATCACCGATCATCATGCAGTCTTTCGGATCCTTGTCTTTGATCCAGTCCAACGCGATATCGATCTTGGAACCGGCATAGATATTATCGATGCCCAGCACTTCATCAAAATAGGTAGAGATATGCAGTTCTTCCAGCTGTTTTTTCAGTTCCACCAGACTCGAAGCACTCAAAAGGATGTTTTTATTTCCTTTTTCATGATTCTTTTCCAGGACTTCGATGACGCCATCGTGGACTTTATATTCATCCCTGAGCTTCCGATACCAGCCGAACCAGTACTGGCCGACTTCCTCATAGGAATAAACAGACCAATCAAAGCCGACGCTTTCATAGTAATCCTTCACCGGAAAAGTGAAGATGCGCAGATACTCGTCCTTGGTCAGAGGTCCTCTGTCAAGCTTATAGTGTTCGATCGTGTTGTTTTCCGCTTTCAGACAGACATCGATATCATCAAGGATCGTGCCGTTGAAATCGTAGATCACATATTTCATATCAACATTATACAAAAAAGACTCTTTCGAGTCTTTAGTATTCGTCGGTATCGAT
>JAILBD010000146.1 GCA_024681275.1 Erysipelotrichaceae bacterium | reverse complement strand
TTCAGTCGTTTCGCCATCTCCTCAGGTCTCAGCAGAGCAAGGCCTGCATGGCCGATGTCTTTGAATTCCCTGAATGTTGTCCGAGGTATCTTTTCTTTCACGTAAGCGATATCCTGTTTTCTTTCTTTGGCTTCTCTGTCCGCATACCAGTATTCGATCCGTTCACAGTCTGTTTCAAATCGATCGGGCAGATCGTAATTGTTGCAGGAATCAAACGTATTCCAGATCGTTCTGTAACTGATCATTTTCAGCACCTTTGCGACATATTCGAGATCTTCCTTTGAATACTCATCGGTCGAAAAGGCCTTCTCCAGCAGCCTGATGCCGCCAAGTTTCCCCGTACAGATCAGCAGAAAATCCTTTATGGCGATCAGTCTGGTGATGATCCAGGGAAGCTGATAAGGCGTGATCCCGCCGTCGATGACTGCAGACTTTACCGGTATTCTTCCATCTGCCAGAAAGCGCAGCACGATGGAACCTCCCATGGAACAGCCGTAGATGCAGCTGACTTCTTTGATCCCTTCCTCCATCAGCTGATCTTCCAGCAGACCGGCTATTTCTTCGACGGAAGAAAAATCGCTCTTCTGCTTCGGATCATATCCGGGCAGGACAGGAATCAGCACATGAAAATCCTTTTCCAGCAAGGGAACGACATATTCGAAATAGTCCCACATCACCAGTGAAGGATGGATCAGAACGATCGTCTCCTTATTGTCAATACCGAACTGTTGGATCCTCATCTTCGAAACTCCTCGCATTCTAAACGGGTTTCAAGAAATCTTCCTATAAAATGCTCACCACATAATGGTCTCATAGGCTCAGATGGATCATTTTCACCATGGAAAGCCGGTCTGAAATGATCATGCTGACTCTCGTCGAAAGACTCAGACCCTTCTTGCTGATATGTCTGTAAAAAACCTCTTCAGCAAGGACTGCCGCTTTACCGCCGATCTTTGCTGCCAGTCTCGCGGCGGAATCGACATAGAAATACATCTTCGCATCCTCATGTCCTACTGTCTTCATGTGTTTCTTCTTCATCATTTCCATGCCGCTTTTGCTGACGGCGTCAAACAGGATCTCGACATCACCGTATTTTTCAAGCATGCGCAACAGATCCAGGACCTTTTCCTCTTCAAAGTAATAGAAAAGTCCGCTGGCAGTCACCAGTATCGGAACTTCAGGATGTTCCTTCCGGATCTGATCGATCCAGCCACGCTCAAAAGCATCGCCGGCAATGTAATGTTCTCTTTCCGTTTCCGGAAGAAGTGTCTTTCTATACTCGATCACATCAGGCAGATCGATCCCATACCACACCGTGTAGCCGTTATCGTTGCGGTAATAAGTCGTCTCCAGCCCGCATCCGAGCTGGACGATGATCCCGTTCTTTTTTCTTTTCAGGAAATCAGAAATATAACGATCCATATTGGCGGAACGGGATGCCGATGCCAGATAAGTATACTGGGTCTGGGTATCGTTCTCGATGACTCCCGCAGGCAGTTTCGTCTTCAGTTCCAGTGCTTTGGCATCATTAAGAATATTGCTGAAATGCTCACTGGCATAGATCCTCCCTAGCATCGGCACGAATAGCGTATCTTCAATCACTCCCAGCTGTTTGTTTTCCATTTTCCGATCCTTTCTTAAATGCTCTCTGTACGTTCCCATCCATCCCCGGCATCGGTATCATGCCGCACAAAGAGGAAGTCGCAGTAACTTCCTCCCTGGCAAAGTGTTTCAGTCCGTATGAAATCGGTATATGGCAGATTCCCGTAATTGATGATATCCGCATGGCAGCACATGGCACCAAGCTTCAGCAGATCGCGTCGGCCGAGGATCTTGTGATAGATGCATTCATTGCACTCGAAACGAAAGCGATCTTTCGGATCATCTTCGTGCCAGGTATAGCGCCACCCGTGACCGGAGCCTTTTCTGAATCCGAAATGCACGATCTTTTTCATCAGAGGAAGAAAGAAACTCTTTTTCGCCAGTTTCTGCATTTTTGACGGGTCAAGGAATTTCCACATCTCTTCCGAAACGATCCTGTATGCCTCTTTTTCGCTCTTTCCGTGTTTCTGAAGGACTTCATACATTGCGATCGACGTCAGGATCTGAGCCATGTGGATGTAGTTCCCCTTGTCGCAGTATTCTTTTTCTTCTTTGATGAGCTCTGCCATACGTTCATAGACCTCTGCTTGGATCCTCTTATCTAACGATGGGAAATAGCGCTGATAACGGCTGGACGCCACCAGCTTCTGCGGCACATACTTTCTGATCATCATTTCTTACTGTTTTCTGACATTCATATCAGAGGAATAAAGCGGCAATATGATATATGATGCACGACAGCAGCAAGGCACTGCCCACATAGAACAAAGCAACTCTTGCCGTCCATTTGAACGAATGCGATTCTCTGTAAGTCGTAAACAAAGCCATGACGCAAGGGATATTGAACGTGCAGGCAAAAATGAAAGCCAGAGCTTCCGCTTTGGAGACCATCGAGTTCATAGACATCGCCAGCAACGAGGTATCGACGGCCGTCTTGTTTGCATTGAAAGTGATGTCCGCAATATTCCCCTGTCCGACAAACAACGCGTTCAGAACACCCAGTACCGCTTCCTTGGCAAATGCGGAACTTAAGAAGGCGATGAATGTCCTCCATCCCATACCGAAGATCCTGGTCACAGGCTCTATCGCCGTACCGATCTTGTAAAGCAGAGAATCTTCGACATTTCCTGATGAAGTATACGAGAAGATCCAGAAGATCAGTGAAATCAGCAACACCGTCCTCAATGCCCTTTTGAAGATATCGAACGCTTTCAGAAACGCTTCCTTGATGATATGTTTCCAATGCGCTTTATGATAAGGCGGCAGCTCCATGATCATGCCGCTGCGTTGTTCTTTCGGTGCCAGCGCATTTCCGAATACTTTTGAAACCAGCCACATCATAAACACGACATATGTCAGGATGCCGATGCATACCAGCATCGTCCCCCAC
>JAILBD010000107.1 GCA_024681275.1 Erysipelotrichaceae bacterium | reverse complement strand
CTGATGGAGGAAGTCGTGGGCGACGCTTTTGCGCCGCGCAATCCGTATGCGTTGAAGATCGACTACCGGGAGGAACCGCCGATGTTCGATGTCGGCGGACAGCACCGTGTCGCTTCATGGCTCTGTGATCCGCACGCACCGAAAGTGGAACTTCCGGATGATCTGAAGAGAAGGATCGCCAAGATGAAGAAGGAGGCGGGTATCAATGACTGAAACAAGAAAACCATTGTTACATGTTGAGGGTCTGAAACAGCATTTCCGTGTCAGCCGCAGACAGGTGACCAAGGCTGTCGATGGGATCAGTTTTGACATCTATGAGGGGGAGACCTATGGTCTGGTCGGTGAATCCGGTTCCGGCAAGTCCACGACCGGCAGAGCAATCATCCGTCTTTATGATCCGACTGGTGGAAAGATCATCTTTGATGGCCACGACATTTCTGGCAAACTGAGCAAGGAAGACAGAGATTATCTGCGGACCAATATGGCCATGATCTTCCAGGATCCGATGGCTTGTCTTAATCCGCGCAAGAAGGTCAAGGAGATCATAGCTGAGGGTCTGGAGATCCACCATTTGTGCAAGTCGGCTCAGGAAGTCGATGAGATGGTCAACAACGTCCTGGACAAGGTCGGTCTTTCCAGAGAACAGGCGACGAGGTTCCCGCATCAGTTTTCGGGTGGTCAGAGACAGCGTGTCGGCATCGCCAGAGCGCTGGTCATGAATCCGAAGCTCGTCATTGCCGATGAATGCATCTCGGCACTGGATGTCTCCATCCAGGCGCAGGTCGTCAACCTGATGAAGGACCTGCAGGATGAACTGGGCACGACTTATTTGTTCATCGCCCACGACCTGTCGATGGTCAAGTACATCTCCGACAGGATCGGTGTCATGCATCTGGGACACATCGTGGAGACGGGGACGACAGACGAGATCTTCCAGGATCCGATCCATCCGTATACGAAATCATTGCTGTCGGCCATTCCGCATCCGAATCCGATCGTCGAGAAACAGCGCAAGGCGATCACTTACAACAAGGATGAGGAAGGCGTCGACTACGAAGCCGGTCACGAACACACTCTGAGCGAGACCCACAGGGTCCTGGCGACGGATGAAGAGTTTGCCAAGTGGACGGCGGCATGATCGTTTTTGAAGGCAGTTCATCTGCCTTTTTGTTTTCTCCTGAGATAAAATGGAGTTGCATGAAAGAAAGAAGATACACATTTCATTACGCGCTGATACAGTCTTCCTACTGGATGACCTTTTGTGTCGCCATCTCTTTTGCGACGATCTATCTGCAGGGCATCGGACTTTCCAATACGCAGTTAGGCATCCTGAGTGCTTTGAGCAATCTCTCAGGCATGTTCATAGGGCCTTGGCTGGCCGGGAAGATGGACAGCGATGAGAGGTGGTCGGCCATGCGCCTGGCTCCTTATCTTCTGGGGATACAGGCTCTATCCTGTCTGATCTTGCTGGTGAAGGGAGAGGAAAGAGTCATCGGGGCGGTCGTTTTCGCTGTCTTTATGGCTTTCTGTTCCTCTTTCAACACGCTGGTCTTAAAGATCTATGCAGACCTCAATCACCAGGGAGCTCACCTGAATTATTCATTGGCCAGGGGGATCGGTTCACTCTCTTTTGTCGTGATCTCGGCATTGACGGGCGTCCTTGTGGAGAAGACTTCGATCCGGATCATCCCGCTCATCTCGCTGCTGCTGATCGCCTATCAGGCCATTTCCTTTTTCAGGATCAGGAATGATCTTACGGAAACAGCGTTTGAAAGAAAGGGCGAAGAGAATGCCTCGATGCTTCGTTTCATCAGGGAGAATCCGCGTCTGACCATCATGTTGTTTGGAACGGCGATCCTCTTCTTCTCGCACAACGTCATCACGAATTTCCTGATCAACATCGTCAGGAACGTCGGAGGAGATGCGGGTATGAGCGGTCTGCTCAACAGCTTCATGGCTCTCATGGAGCTGCCGGTGATGTTCCTCTATGACAGACTATTCGGAAAGAAGGATCAGGGCAGGATGCTGAAGATCGCTTTCATCGCTTTCACGGTGAAGGAACTGTCTTTTGCGCTGTCGAAAAACACGGCAAGCCTGTTGGCTTCCTTCCTTTTCCAGGCGCCGTCTTTTGCGATCTACTCTTCGGCGATCGTCCCCTATGTCGATTCTAGAGTGAAGTTCTCTGATTCGGCCAAGGCCCAGTCCCTGTCCTATACGATGACCAATCTGGGTGCGGTGCTCGCCAGTGTCATAGCCGGTACCTTGTATGACACGATCTCGGTGACGTCGACCCTGTGGGTCGGTCTTGCGGTCTCGGCGATCGGCACTGTCATCTGTCTGTTGGGCATGAAAGACAGATAATTTTCCACTTTTCCACGTGGGAAGCGGCAGAAAAAAGGAAGAAAAGAAGGACGCAGCTTCGTTCATTCTGTAATAGAATGGTCTTGCGGATGCAGGAAACTGAGATCAAAGATCATAAGAAAAAAAAGATCCTGATCATCGATGCGGATCCCGATGACAGGCTTTTTCTTTTGCGTGCGCTGGAAGAAAGCTATGAGGTTTACAGCGCAAAGGATCGTGAAGAACTGCAGACCCTGATGAAGCAGGAAGGCATGTCCCTCTCTGCGTTCATCTGTGCGATGAAAGACCTGTCTTTGCGAAAGGAAGAACGGGAGGATAGCGCGCTGATCGTGAGTTCGGCGGATAGAGCGGATGAAGCGATCACCTTATGTGCCGGTGCTGATGATTTTTTGCTGAAGCCTTTTCTTTCCAAGGAGGCTGTGCTGAAAAGGGTAGAGAGGGCGATCGCAAGACGGGAGGACAGGAGGATCCTTTTGGAGATGAAGAAGGATCCTTTGACGGGGCTGCCGGATCCATCTTTCTTTTTCAGCTGTATTCAGAAGATCGGCCAGCTATATCCGGGCAGAAAGATGGATGCCCTGGTCTTTGATATCGACCGGCTCCATCTGATCAATGAGAGATTTGGAAGAGCATATGGCGATCAGGTGATCAAAGAGATGGCAGAAAGGCTGAAGATGATCTTTGCGGGCAGCGGTGCCATGATGGCCAGAAGGGGCGGACACTTCCTGGTCGTGTCTTTTCCTTATGAAAGCTATGAAGAGATCCTGGAGGAGCTGAACGGCGGACTGTTTTTTAAGCGGGGAAGGATCAGAGTCTGCCTTGGCATCTGTGATGATGATATCGATTTTGGGACGAAGTTTGACAGGGCGATGCAGGCGGTCAAGATCGCCAGAGATCTGCCCGATCGAAACTGCGCATACTATGACAGGAAGATGCTGGAAAAGGAGCTCCATGCCCAGCGCCTCTGCGATGACTTTGATCGGGCACTGGAAACCGGAGAGTTTGAGGTCTGGTATCAGCCCAAGTTCAATGTGGCGGGTCCTGAGCCGTTCCTGACTTCCGCGGAAGCCCTGCTTCGTTGGCGGCATCCCGAGTTTGGCCTGATCTCACCGCAGATCTTCATTCCCTTGTTTGAAAAGAACGGGTCGATCCGGAAACTGGATCTCTATGTCTGGCGAAAGGTCCTGAAACAGCTGAAGATATGGCGGGATGAACTGAAGATCACGGTCCCGGTCTCGGTCAATGTGACGAAGGCCGACCTTTATGATCCGTTGCTGATCGATGAGCTGACGCGGATGATGCAGGAAGGCGGGGCATGGCAATGCGAGCTTCTGCTGGAGATCACAGAGTCGGCTTACGGGGAGGATCCGGACTATGTCATAGATCAGGTCTGTGCCTTGCGCAGGCTGGGTTTCATGATCGAGATGGATGATTTCGGAACGGCCCAGTCTTCGCTGAATATGATCAGCAGACTGCCGGTGGATGCTTTGAAGATCGACATGCGTTTCGTGAAGGAAGCGTTCAGCGGGAAGCGGGATACCAGGATGATCGAGATCATCATCGAGATCGCCCGTTACCTGAATGTGCTGACGGTCGCGGAGGGCGTGGAGGATGAGGAACAGTATCTCGTTTTGAAAAAACTGGGCTGCGATGTCATCCAGGGTTACTATTTTTCAAAGCCCGTCTGTGCAAAAGAATTCGAAAAATTTTTAAATGAGAAGCTGAATGTGTTATCCTTACATAGTAAAGCAACCGCCGGGTCTGAAGCGAGCTTTTAGATTTGTTGGCTGTTTTATGAAAAAAATGTTACAATAAAATTCAGTGGGTAGGTGGCTAGTAAATGGAAAAGAACGACATTAGAGAACAGTTGATTGCCAAGATGGAAGAATTGCTTGGTGAAGAAAATGCTGCAGAAGCATTTTTGAAGGCGAAGGACCTCAAGAGAAGGTGGCCTCGCGTCAGAGAAGAAGAGGAATCTTTTTCTGATCTTGAGTTGAGCGAAAAGTTCAACAAGATGATGGATGAGCTTTCTGAGAAAGCCGGTGATGTTTACATCAACACGGAAGAGAGAAAGACTCAGCTCATCGAGCAGGCGAAAGAGATCCTTGCCAAGAACAACTTCAAGAAGGGCACAGAGCAGATGAAACAGTTGCTCGAAGACTGGAAACATGCCGGTCGTATCAATAAAGAGAGAGATGACGAACTGTGGAATGAATTCGCAGCGGTCAGAAGTGAATTTTTTGAGAAGAAGAACGAGTATTTCGCAAACCTGAAAGAGACTTTCTCTGCCAACAAGGCTCTGAAGGAAGAACTCATCGCCAAGGCCAAGGAGATCGCCGGTATCGAGAACATCAAGGAAGCCGGCAACAGATCCAATGAGCTGATGGAAGAATGGAAGAAAGTCGGTAGCGCAGGCCGCAGAGATGATGATGATCTCTGGCAGCAGTTCCTGACTGAGAGAAAGGCATTCTTCGCCAGAAGAGATGCTTACTACGATGAGATGAAAGAAACTTACGCCAAGAGAGTCGAAGCGAAAAAAGAGCTGATCGCACAGGCTAAGATCTTCCTCGCAAGAAGCGAATTCACCGATGAGGAAGTTGATTCCATCAAGGAGCTCAGAGCGAAGTGGAAAGAGGTCGGCAATGCCGGCAGAGAACACGAGAATGAACTCTGGGAAGAATTCAACGGTATCGTCAACAAGTATTTCGAGAACATGAGATACTACAAATAATCCAGGAAAAACGATATGATCTGAAGGGCTTGTGCAAAGCCCTTTTTTCGTCCTTATGATTGGACTATTTGATATCTGAGTATATATAATATTAATTTGTAAAAAGAGATGTCCGTATCAAAGGCGGGTGAAAGATCCTTTTTACTTCAAGGAGAGCTATATGAACAACACGATAGTAATCGGGGCAGGCAGGTTGGGCGGTACGATCGCCCGTTCATTGAACAAAGAGTCCAATGTTCTGATCGTCGATAAAAACAAGAACAAGTTTTCCAAGCTGCAGGACTACAGCGGTTTCGTCGAGGCCGGTGATGCGACTGATCTGGAATTTCTGGAGAAGATCGGCATCCGCCGGGCAGACAGGTTCATCGCTGTGACCGATGATGATAACGTCAATATCTTTTTAGCGGACGTATGCTGCCGCATGTACAACGTCAAGGAGATCTACATCAAACTGAAGGATTCGCGCAGGCGGGTCCTGGTCGATGAGCGGGTCACCTGCATCTGTCCGTTCGACCTTTCTCTGGATTTCTTTGAGAATGCGAAAGCAAAAGAGGTGAAGGAATGAAGATCACGATCGCAGACGGCGTCAATGGCGCCGATTATATCATCAGACTTTTCAACAACAAGCAGAACGACCTCGTCGTGATCAACGAGGATGAAGATGCCTGCCATTATCTTTCGATCAACAATGACATCCCTGTCGTCCGCGGCAGGTGCACGAGAGCCAACGACATGCGTGAGGCCGGTGCGGAGAACAGCGATCTTTTCATCGCCTTGTCCGGCGACGACTACAAGAACTATGTCGCCTGCAAGACGGCCAAGCAGCTCAATATCAGGCGCTGCATCGCCAGAGTCGCCAACCCGAAGAACGTCAAGATCTTCAAGGATCTCGGCATCGATATGGTCGTATCTTCCACCTATCTGCTGGGCGAACAGATCAGAAACATGAGTTCGATCGAGAACATGGTCAACGCCCTTTCACTGGAAGATGAAAAGATCTTCATCCTTGAGCTTCGCGTCGATGAGGATATGGCGGTCGCCGGAAAGACCCTGCAGGAGATCGATATCGCCAACAAGGCGACGGTCTCTTCAGTCATCAGGGATGGCAAGGCGATCATACCGAATGGCCAGACACAGTTCATGGTCAATGACAAGGTCCTGATCGTCACGGCTATAGACTGCAAGGAAGAGATCGTCAATTTCTTTGAGAGGAAGAAATGATGAAGAAGAACTATTATCGGCTGGTGTTTTTCTATCTTTCGATCTTCATCATGATGATCGGACTGATACAGCTGCTGCCTCTGCTCGTCCTTCCTTTCTATCCGGAAGAGATCACATACGCCTGGTGTTTCCTGGTACCGGGCATCGTGACGATACTGCTGGGTCTTGCGACCCGTCACTATCTGAAGGACACACAGATCATCAATCTGGAGAAGAACTACGATTCCCTGCTGCTGATCGCGATCTGGATCCTGGCGATCGGTATCTCGACCGTGCCATGGATGCTGAAGGGAGACTACAACTTCACACAGGCCTGTTTTGAGATGACGAGTGGCTATTCGACGACGGGGCTTTCCGTCGTGGATGTCGATCATACGCCGCACATCTTCCTGGTCTTCCGTTCGATCACATTGTTTGTCGGCGGTGTCGGTTTCGTTCTGATCATCACTTCGGCTTTTTCCGATACGTATGGTCTCAATCTCTATAATGCGGAAGGTCACAACGACAGGCTCATGCCCAACCTGGCCAAGTCTGCCAGACTGATCCTTTCTTTCTATTCCGTGTACATCGTGGTCGGAGCCCTGGCTTACATCGCTTTTGGCATGCCGGTGTTCGATGCGATCAATACGGCGGTCGCGGCTTTGTCGACGGGAGGTTTCTCGGTCATCGGTGAAAGCATCTACGGCTATCATTCCCTGCCGATCGAGATCGTCACGATCTTTCTGATGATACTGGGGCAGACCAACTTCATGCTGCATCTGTCCATCTTTACAGGAAAGTTCAAACGGTATTTCAAACACTGCGAGACGAAGTTTTTCTTCGCCCTGCTGGCGATATTCGGCACCATCATGACGATGAACCTGCTGGATTCTTCCTACTGTGGCAGTTTCCTGGAGAGTCTCAGGGTCTCCCTGTTCCAGTTCGTCACCTGTATCACGACGACCGGTTTCATCTCGGTCAAGGATCTGTCCATATTGCCTCCGGGTTTTGTCACCGCGATGATCCTGATGATGCTGGTGGGAGGAGATCAGGAGTCGACCGGCGGCGGTATCAAACAGTACCGCGTCATCGTCGTCCTGAAGGGCATCTATTACCAGATCAAGGAGTCGATCCTGAATTCCAACGTCATCACGACGCACCGCATCTACCGTTTCGGTGACAAGTACGAGCTGACAGACGATGAAGTCAAATCGACATCCAGCTACATCCTCTTCTATATCCTGCTTTTCTTTGCGGGTTCCTTCATCTTCACGCTCTATGGCAATTCCCTGCAGGATTCGATGTTTGAATTCTCTTCCGCCATTTCGACGGTCGGCCTTTCGGTCGGCATCACTTCCTACGATGCACCGAAGCTGATCCTGTGGACAGCGATGATCGGCATGTTCCTGGGGCGCATGGAGATCATGGTCGTGTTCAAGGCACTGCTCAGAGTCAGGAAGGACATCAAAAACAGAGAATACGTTTAAGCACAAGACCGCTGATGGCGGTCTTTTTCATGCATCTGAATTGTTAAAAATATCACAAGAACATATAATAAAAATGAAAACTAATCTAACGATCATTTATAGGAAAGGAAGTCAAACATGTCTTACGAGAAATTGCTAGAAGCCGGTAAGATAGGGGGTCTTGAGATCAAGAACCGCGTCGTCATGCCGGCAATGGGCTGTTCCCTGGCTGAATCGTCAGGGGAAGCTGGTGAGAGGATGATCAAGTACTATGCCGACAGGGCCAGGGGCGGTGTCGGTCTGATCATCACCGAGATCACCAGAGTGGATAATGAGACCGGTGTCGGCACACCGAATCAGCTCAGCGTGACGGATACGTACATGATAGGCCAGCTGTCAAGGCTTGCCGAAGCGGTCCATGCCTATGGAACGAAGATCTTCGTTCAGCTGCATCACCCGGGCAATCAGACGCCGAGCCGTCTGATCGGAGGCAGGCAGCCTGTTTCCGCATCCGATGTCACCTGCAAGGTCATCGGCGAACAGCCAAGAGCTCTGACGACTGAAGAGGTGGAGGCTCTGGTCAAGAAGTTCGTTACCGGTGCTGTCATCGCCCAGAAGGCGGGCATCGATGGCGTCGAGATCCATGGCGCGCATGGCTACCTGGTCTCGCAGTTCCTGTCTCCGCATACCAACAAGCGTACCGACAAGTACGGTGGCAGTTTCGAAGGAAGGATGCGTTTCGTGACGGAGATCATCATGGGCATCAAGGCCTACTGCGGTCCGAAGTTCCCGATCTCTGTGCGTATCAACGGCAACGACTATCTGGAAGGCGGCATCAGTGAGGAAGATGGTATTGCCCAGGCAAAATACCTGGAACAGCTGGGCATCAGCTGCATCAATGTGAGCTGCGGCACCTATGATTCCGGTGCGACGATCATCGAACCTTCCTATTTTGCGGAAGGCTGGAAGAAACACCTGGCTGCCAATATCAGAAAGGAAGTGAATATTCCTGTCATCGCCGTCGCCAACATCAAGCATCCTGCTTTCGCGGAGATGATGCTGGAAGAGGGAGATGTCGACTTCGTCGGTATCGCCAGAGGACATCTGGCAGATCCGGATTTCGTCAGGAAGGCGGCAGAGGGCAACGAGAAGCAGATCCGCAAGTGTCTGGGCTGCATGGAGTGTTTCCGCATCCTGAACGACGGACTTCCGCTTGGCTGCACACTGAACCCGATCCTTGGCAGAGAATTCGAGTGGGGCGATGAGAAGCTCGTGAAGAACGGCGCAGGCAGGACGGTCGCTGTCATCGGCGGCGGTCCGGCTGGCATGGAAGCTGCCCTGACGCTGGCAAAGAGAGGCTTCAAGACGGTCCTCTTTGAAGCGGAGGATAAACTGGGCGGCACTGCCAATCTGGCAGCACTTCCGCCAAACAAGTCGATGATCGCCGAATTCGTGGAGACGATGGAAGAACAGCTGAAGGCTGCCGGTGTTGAGGTCAGACTCAGCACGCCTGCTTCAATGGAGGCGATCAAAGCCATCAATGCGGAAGCGGTCTTCATGGCTGCCGGCGGCAAGGCGCAGAGGCCTCTGATCGAAGGTATCGAGAGGGCAGTCACTGCCGAG
Organism: Erysipelotrichaceae bacterium; assembly: GCA_024681275.1. The sequence continues at coordinate 3,683 of JAILBD010000107.1, read as the reverse complement.
GACTATCTAGCCGGCAAGGCTGAGGTCAAGGGTGAGAACGTCGTCATCGTCGGTGGCGGTGTCACAGGACTTGAGACGGCAGAATGTCTGAGCAAGGATCACAAGGTCACTGTCGTTGAGATGCTGGACAAGGTCGGTGGAAATCTCTATCCGTCCGTGGTCATGCATCTGGCGCAGGAGATCATGAAAGCCGGCGGCACGATCGCCAAGGGCAAGGCCCTGATGGCAGTGAAAGAGGACGGTGTCGTCGTCAAGGATACCCACAGCAACGAAGAGACTCTGATCCCGGCTGATACGGTCGTCCTGGCGATGGGCGTCAGGTCGCAGCGTCCTGATTATGAGGAACTGAAGAAGGAGTATGGTCCAAGGCTCATCCTGGTCGGTGATTCCGACAGGCCGGGTCAGATCTACGACGCTTTGCATTCCGGTCACGACAGGGCCTTCGTTTACGGTCTGTAAGAAATCTGATGGAAAAGAGCTTGTGTGATGCAAGCTCTTTTTATCAGGTGTTAAAATGTTGTTATGAAAAAGGGACTAGTCATGGAAGGCGGTGCCATGAGAGGCCTGTTCACCTGCGGCGTCATCGACGTCTTCATGGAGAACGGCATCACTTTTGATGGTGCCGTCGGCATCTCGGCCGGAGCGGTCTTCGGCTGCAACTACAAGTCGCATCAGCATGGCCGTCCGCGCCGCTACAACAAGACTTTCTGCAGGGATCCGCGCTACGGGTCTTTCAGGTCGTGGCTGAAGAGCGGTGATCTCTTTGATGTGGATTTCTGCTACAGGGTCATTCCGGAGGAACTGGATCCTTTTGATGCGGAGGCGTTTGGCAAGGATCCGATGGAATTCTACATCGGTGCCAGCGATGTGATGTCGGGGGAGTGCGTCTTCCATCTTTGTTCCGATGGGTTGGAGAGGGACATGTTGTGGATGCGGGCTTCCGCTTCGATGCCGCTGGTGTCAAGGATCGTGGAGGTCGATGGCTACAAGCTGCTGGATGGCGGGATCTGCGATTCCATCCCTTACGCATTCATGAAAAGCAAAGGCTATGACCGTAATGTGGTCATCCTGACACAGCCAAGAGGCTATCGGAAGGAAAAGAACAGACTGATGCCGCTGATCAACATCGCGCTGAAGGATTATCCTCTGATCTGCGATGCGATGGCAAAGAGGCATATCATATACAACCGCGAGACAGCTCAGATCTATGAGGATCAGAAAGACGGGCTGGTCTTCGTGATACAGCCGCCTGAAAGTCTCAAGATCGGCCGGACCGAGAAGGATCCGGAAGAACTGGAGCGGGTCTATCAGATCGGCAGGAAGGAAGCTAAAGATCATCTGGAAGAACTGAAGAAGTTCCTGTCTGAAGAATATGCACCAGTCCAAAGGAGCGAGCGCATGAGAAAGAAGATTCGCAAACATTTTCAGTTCTATGGCGAGGTGCAAGGCGTCGGTTTCCGTTTCCAGGCGATGCGGGCTGCGGATGCCCTGGGTCTGACTGGTTGGGTAAAGAACGAGTATGATGGTTCGGTCACCATGGAGATACAGGGTTCGGCAGAGGAGATCGATGCGGCTCTCTCCATGATCTCAAACAGCCGTTACATCCACATCGACAGGACGGACGAAAGAGTCGTTCCGCTTGAAGATGATGAACATGGTTTCAATGCCGATTACTGGTAAAAAAGAGGAAGCTGCAGGATGGGTTCCGCAGCTTTTATATGCAGGAAAGCGCTGCCTTTTATGTGTTTTCAAGAAATGAAATAAAGTAAAACGCTTACAATTGGAAAAATGGACCCGGTACCCTTTACTGGGTCTTTTTTTGTTGTAAAATAGAGGGGTAAAAATATCGTATAATCCTTCAGATATGGTGAAGGAGTCTCTACCTTGGTGCCGTAAATACCAGGACTATGATAGAATTCCCTTTCCCGGTAGTTCTATCTATTGCGATAGGATTACAGGGGGTCTAATCGATCCCGGAAGCTCTTCTTTTGAAGAATATGTTTTAGTGTTTATCATAATTCATAGCGTCTTGAAAAGAAGTGTTTTTACATTTCATGGAAAGGAAAGGAAAAGATTGAAATGAAGAAATTATTAGCTGTTTTACTTGCATTCCTGATGATCTTCTCTTTAGTCGGCTGTTCTTCCAAGGAAGAGGGCAACGGCGGTGAAGAAGAGGTCGTCGAACCTAAGGTCGGTGTCATCCTGGTCGGTGATGAGAACGAAGGTTATACTTATGCGCACATTTACGGTATCAGGGAAGCCTGCAAGGTATTAGGGATCTCTGATGACAAGATCATCTGGAAGTACAATGTTCCGGAAGATCAGACGACTTATGACATGGCGGTCGACCTTGTTGAGAATGGTGCGACGCTGGTCATCTCCAATTCCTACTCTCATCAGTCTTTCATGCAGCAGGCTGCAGCTGAATATCCTGATGTGACTTTCCTGGCTTGCACAGGTGACAACGCCGCAGTCAGCGGTCTTGCCAACTTCAAGAACGCCTTCCCTCAGACTTATCAGTCCAGATATGTCTCCGGTGTCGTCGCGGGCATGAAGATCAAGGAACTGGCCGAGAACGGTGCACTGGTCCCTGAGAACTACAATGAGAATGGCAATGTCAAGGTCGGTTACGTCGGTGCCTTCCCTTATGCGGAGGTCGTGTCCGGCTATACCGGTTTCTTCCTCGGACTCAGAAGCGTCTATCCGGAAGCTGAGATGTATGTCAAGTACACGAACTCCTGGTTCGATCTGACGGCTGAGGCGACTGTCGCTGATGAGCTGATGTCACAGGGTTGCGTCATCGTCGGTCAGCATGCCGACTCAACAGGCGCTCCTTCACAGCTGCAGAAGAACATGGAAGACAACAAGTACGGCTTCACAGCTTACTCTGTCGGTTACAACGTCTCCATGCTGGATGTCGCACCGGATGTGGCGCTGACTTCCGCTTCCAACGGCTGGGAGAGACTCTATGAATACGTTCTGAAGAGCTGGCTGGAAGGGAGCGATATCGTCACTGACTGGACGGCCGGTTATGAGGATAAAGCGGTCATGATCACTGAGCTGGGCAAGAACGTCGCTCCGGGTACGGCAGAGGCAGTTGCCGAGGCTGAATCCAAGATCATGTCCGGTGAGCTCCATGTCTTCGACGCTTCCACTTTCACGATCGGCGGCGAGACTCCGACTTCCATCCTGGGTGATGTCGATGCGGACTTCGTTCCGGAGACAGAGTGTCTGATCGATGGTTACTTCCACGAGTCAGAATTCAGAAGTGCTCCTTACTTTGCGGCAAGGATCGATGGCATCACGGAACTGAACTAGTCAGAATATTAAATCGATTTTGATCAACATTACAGGCTTATTCTTTAAGCCTGTAATGTTTTCTCTTTTTGGGAGGTGGATTTATGAATGAAGCTGCCGTTTCGATGCGCGGGATATCAAAGCGTTTCGGAAAGAAAGTACTGGCAAACAACAAGGTAGATCTCGATATCAACAAGGGCGAGATCCTTTCTCTTTTGGGTGAGAACGGATCGGGCAAGACGACACTGATGAACATGCTGTCAGGCGTCTATTATCCGGATGAGGGACAGATCTTCGTTAACGGAAACGAAGTGTCGATCACATCGCCAAAGGATGCGTACGATCTGGGCATCGGCATGATCCACCAGCATTTCAAGCTGATCGAT
>JAILBD010000040.1 GCA_024681275.1 Erysipelotrichaceae bacterium | reverse complement strand
TTGGATCGTTTTGAAATGACCGATGATGAGATCGACCAGTTCTATGACTGGCTCAACAGCGTCAATATCGATCTGATCGATGAATCAGACAATGAAGAAGATATGGATGATGACGATTATCTTGCCACCGAGAACGAAGATGATGAGGATGAGCAGGATTCTGAAAAAAACATCGTCATCAACTACGAACAGGCATCCGCCTACACCAAGGTCAATGACCCGGTCAAGATGTATCTCAAGGAGATCGGACGTGTTCCGCTTCTGAAAGCGGATGAGGAAGTCCTCATTGCCAAAAGGATCGAGAACGGCATCGCCAACCCGGAAGACGAAAGACTTGTCCAGGATGGCATCGAAGCCAAGAATGAACTGATCTCCGCCAACCTCAGGCTGGTCGTGGCTATTGCCAAGAAGTATACCGGCAGAGGCATGCTGTTCCTGGATCTGATCCAGGAAGGAAACATGGGCCTGATCAAAGCCGTCGATAAGTTCGATTATACGAAAGGTTTCAAATTCTCGACGTATGCGACATGGTGGATCAGACAGGCCATCACCAGAGCGATCGCCGACCAGGCAAGGACGATCAGAATACCGGTCCACATGGTCGAGACGATCAACAAGATGACGAGGATCCAAAGACAGCTCGTACAGGAACTGGGAAGGGATCCTTCAGCAGAAGAGATCGCTGCCCGCATGGGCATGGGCATGACAGCCGAGAAAGTCAGAGAGATCCAGAAGATCGCTCTGGATCCTGTGTCATTGGAGACGCCGATCGGTGAGGAAGATGATTCTCACCTGGGCGATTTCATCGAGGACAAGGATGCGATGTCACCTGATCAGTATGCCAACAACGAACTTCTTAAAGACGAGATCGATCTGATCCTGTCCACACTGACCGACAGGGAAGAAAAAGTCATCCGGCTGCGTTTCGGACTGGAAGATGGCAGGACGAGGACTCTGGAAGAAGTCGGCAAAGAATTCGATGTCACCCGTGAGAGGATCAGACAGATCGAAGCGAAAGCGCTCAGAAAACTTAAAAATCCTACCAAGTCAAAGAGATTGAAGGAGTTCCTGGAAGATAGGAAATGATCTCAAGTCGTCTTTTACAGATAGCAATGATGATCGAAAGAAAAAAGGTAGTATTCGACGTCGGTTCCGACCACGCCTTACTGCCTTCTTTTTTAGTGCAGAACGGCATCTGCGACAAAGTATATGCCGGAGAGATCGCTGAAGGTCCTCTGAATCATGCGAAAGAGAACATTGAGAAATGGGGACTTGAAGGAAAAGTCATCCCGGTCTTTTCTGATGGCTTGGCTAAGGCGGCTGACGATGTGGATATCGTCGTCATTGCCGGAATGGGTTATCATACGATCAGACACATCCTGGAAAACTGCGAAGTGGAACGCTATCTATATTTCCTTGTCCAGTCCAATACCGATGTGGATCTGCTCAGACAGTACATCTCTGATCACATGTATACGATAGAGGATGAAAAGGTCGTCTATGACGGATTCTATTATCAGATCATCCGTTTTTCTGCCGATCTGCATGATCCTTACACAGATCTGGAGATCAGATACGGTCCGATCCTTTTGAAAAGAAGAGATGAAGTCTTTATTGCTTTCCTGGAGGACCAGCTGGAGCGATTGAAAGCGGTTAACATGCAGGCAAGGAAGCCTGAATATGCAGAAAAGATCAAAGAATTGGAAAACTTATTGTATAATTAATGGCTGTGAGGAAAATTTTATGACTACTAGATTTAAGAATTACCGTAACGAGGCATTTCAGAATAAAGATAGTTTTATCGAATATTTTGATTATTTTGCCCACATTCATTACGGAAAAGACCTGTCTGAGACAGGCATGATAGAAAAATATGTCGTTTTATCGGAAATGGTCAAGACATACATGCTGGAAGACTGGCGTGAGACCAAGTATTTCGTGAGAAGCGGACATAAAAAACAGATCTATTATTTCTCTCTTGAGTTCCTTCTGGGAAGGATGCTTAGAAACAACATGATGTCATTAGGGATCTATGATGTCGTCAAAGAAGGTCTTGCGGAACTGAACATAGATATCAACGATATCGAGGACATCGAGACGGACGCTGGTCTTGGAAACGGCGGTCTGGGCAGACTTGCTGCCTGCTTCCTGGATTCCCTGGCTACTCTCAAGTATCCGGGTTCAGGCAATACGATCCGTTATAAGAACGGCTTGTTCAAGCAGCTGATCGAAAACAATGAGCAGGTGGAAGTGCCTGATCAGTGGCTGCGTATCGAGAATCCGTGGGAAGTCCGTAAAGCGGACAAGACAGTCGACGTCAGGTTCTATGGCTATGTGGATATCACAAGAGATGCCAATGGAGAACTGGAATTCCACAGAAAGGACACGGAACATGTCCTGGCTGTTCCATATGATATGCCGATCATTGGTTCCAACAATGCCACAGCCAACACCTTGAGGATGTGGAATGCTGAACCGTCTGATGATCTTCCGGCAGGCAGAGACTATCGCAAGTATCTTTCTGATGTTGAGGATATCTGTCTGAACCTCTATCCGGATGATACGACAGAAGAAGGCAAGTATCTGCGTATCAAACAGGAATACTTCTTCGTTGCAGCCGGCCTGCAGTCGATCATCAATGATCATCTTAAGATCTACGGCACTCTTGACAACTTCTCTGACAAGGTCGTCATTCAGCTGAATGATACCCATCCGGCACTGGCGATCCCGGAACTGATGCGTATCCTGATGGATTCCTATCACATTCCTTGGGCCAAGGCCTGGGAGACGGTCACGCATACTTTTGCGTACACCAACCACACAGTCATGCAGGAAGCATTGGAAAAATGGCCTGTTGAATATATCAGAAAGCTCCTTCCGAGGATCTTCCTGATCATTGAAGAGATCGATTCTCAGTTCAAAAAAGAACTGATCGCCATGGGCAAGAAGCACAATTTCATCGATTCTGTGCAGATCATTCACGAAGGAAATGTGCGTATGGCTTATCTCTCCATCGTTGGTTCCTATTCGGTCAACGGCGTTGCGAAGATCCATTCCAACATCATCAGGAATGACACGTTCCGTGATTTCTACGACATTTATCCTTACAAGTTCAACAACAAGACCAACGGCATCACGCCGAGAAGATGGCTCCTCTACGCCAATCCTGAGCTCAGTAACCTGATCGAGAAATATATCGGTCCGGGGTTCAGGACGGATTTCAGAAAGATCGCCGATCTGATGGAACATGTCGATGACAGGAACCTGCAGGAGGAATTCCTTGCTGTCAAATCCATCAAGAAACAGCAGCTTGCCGACTGGGTGAGAAAGAATCATGATATCGTCATCGATCCGGATTCTATCTTCGATTCGATCGCCAAGCGTCTGCATGCCTACAAGCGTCAGCTGATGGATATCATGTATGTCATCTCTCTGTATTTCAAGATCAAAGATGATCCGAATTTCACGATGCAGAAAACGACGTTCCTGTTTGGGGCGAAGGCTGCCAGTGCGTATACCTTTGCCAAGAAGGTCATCAAACTGATCAATTGTGTCGCTGAAAAGATCAACAATGATCCGGAAGTATCCAAATACATCAATGTGGTATTCATTCCAAACTACAGAGTCACTGTCTCTGAAAAGCTGATGCCGGCATCCGATGTTTCTGAGCAGATCTCCACAGCCGGTAAGGAAGCTTCCGGTACCGGTAATATGAAGTTCATGATGAACGGTGCTGTCACATTGGGTACACTGGATGGCGCCAATGTCGAGATCAGAGAACTTGTAGGGGATGAGAACTGTGTCATCTTCGGTCTCAACGAGGAAGAAGTCAAGCGGAAAAAGAAAGAGGGCTATGATGCTTACAGCTTCATGCTGAG